>CATPBC010000265.1 GCA_955652195.1 uncultured Xanthobacteraceae bacterium
GCCGATCCGTCGCATTTCGCGCGGTTCTTCCGCAAACAGACCGGTACGACACCGCACGAATTCCGCGAGCAGCGGGGCGGCTGACTGCCACGGGCGGGACGCATGAATGTCTGGAGCCAGGAACGCCTGGAGCAATCACTAGAAACTGTGTTACGAACAGCTCCCCAAATCGGTATCATCCACAGCAGCGGTTCTGACCGGGAAACGAGGAGCGATCATCGTGAGACGTTATATGTTGCTCGTGACATTAGTTCTCGCGGCGCTCGCGGCGCCGGCGGGTGCCCAAGCACCGGGTCCATCACCCGTTCCGTCACCTGCCGGATGGACCCAGGTCGGCGTTCTGACCTGCAAGCTTAATCCGAGCATCGGATTCATCATCGCTGGCCATCAGTCGATGCAGTGTAACTATGCGCCGGCCGGCTCGGGCCTGCCGCAAGCTTACGAGGGAGCGATCAATACCGTCGGCCTCGACATAGGTATCACCGCCGGCGGCGTGTTGGCCTGGACCGTCTTCGCGCCCACCCAAGGTGCACCCGCTGGCGCGCTTGCCGGCGAATATATCGGCGCGTCCGGCGACATCGGCCTTGGCCTCGGCGCCGGCGCCAATGTTCTGGTTGGCGGCTCCGGCCGCACCTTCGCCCTGCAGCCGCTTTCCCTTGAGGGCTCCATCGCCGTCAATATCGCGCTGGGCGTGTCAATGCTTAAGCTTCGCGCGGTGTAGAGGGCTTCCCGCCGAGTTGTCATTCGGCGCGCCGGTTGATCGCGCTCAAAATATGGCGCTAGCGGGTAGCGTGAAAAGCCGACATCGCGCCTCATCGTAGCCATGTTTTGCAATACAAAAATACGATGATGAGCTGGTCGGGGTCGTCACCATTTTTTTGACGGGTTTAAACGCGGAGCTGAAGCGTCGTGAGATTAGTTGGTCTGTTCGCCATAATTATCGTGAGTTCATTGCTTGGCACTTTTGGTGCGAATAGTGCGCCCAAGGTCGCCCCAGCATCCGTTTCGGGCCAAGTGTGGTCGTTTCAGACTCCCCTTGGCATTATTTATGGGATCATTTTCCACGAAGAGGTGGATTATCCAAGCACGCGCCCCGCCGGAACCATCATCGTCAACACCAGCCAACGGCGGCTCTATTATTTGCTCGGTGGTGGTAGGGCAATTCGCTATGGCATCGCTGTTGGAATGGAGGGCTATGGCTGGTCGGGCGTCAGCACGGTTGCCGCCAAGCGCGAATGGCCGGACTGGACGCCCACGCCAGATATTCTGAGGCGGTTTCCCAATCTGCCTCATCACATGGTAGGCGGCCGGGATAATCCGCTGGGTGCGCGGGCGCTCTATCTCGGCGACACGCTATACCGCATCCACGGGACGAACGAGCCTTGGAAGCTTGGCGGCGACGTATCTTCAGGCTGCATTCGCCTGTCCAACGATGACATCATCGACCTGTACAATCGTACTAGGATTGGCGCGACGGTCATCGTGCAGAAGTGATGTCCACGAATTCACTTTCCTAGTTCAACAAAAACTTGAGCACCGTATCGGCATAGACCTGTGGCTGCTCGATATTGGCGATGTGCGCCGCATCGAGCACCGCGAGTGAGGCGCCGGCAATGTGGTGACGGATGAATTCGTTGCCTTCAAGCGGGGTCGCCGGATCTTGTTTACCGGCGATCACCAGCGTCGGCGCGCTGATCTTTGCCAGAAGCGGGCGATGATCCATATCGCGGATGCCTTCGCCGCAGCCGATATAGCCATCTGGTTTTGTCGCCAAGAACATCTCACGCATCTTCGCGATTGCTTGCGGATTGCGTTCGCGGAATTCCTTGGTGAACCAGCGTTCCATGTTGACGTCGACGATTGCCGCCAAACCCTTATCGCGCACCGTTTTGAGCCGGCCTTCCCAAAGTGTCTTGTCGGCAAAATATGAAGAGGTGTTGGACAGGACGAGCTTATCGACACGGTTTGGCGCATTGGCGCCGAGCCATTGCCCAACCATACCGCCCATCGACAGGCCGCACCAATTGATCTTGGGGATGGCAAGGGCGTCGAGGACGGCAAGCACGTCGCGGCCGAGCCGCTCCATCGTGTAGCGCCCCTTCGGCACGCTCGATTTGCCGTGGCCGCGGCGGTCGTAACGTATCAAGCGGAAATGCCGGTTCCACGCCGGCACCTGATCCTCCCACATATGAAGATTGGTGCCGAGCGAGTTGGACAGCATCAGCACTGGGCCATCCTGCGGCCCTTCGACTTCAACATGGATGATGCAGCCGTCGTCGGTTTTGATGTCCGGCATTCCTGTCCTCCCGTTTTTGTCGTGTTGTTGCTTCTAAAGCATGATCCCGAAAAGTGGCAACCGGTTTTCGGAAAAGATCATGCTCAAACAAAAAGCTAGAGCGGGATTACGATTCAACGAACCTTATCCGGCTCTAGCACTCTTTTCAGCCGCTGCGTGAGGCGGTAAGCCATGGATCGACGAAGGCACAGTCCCGCGCAAGGAGCCCGGTACAATGGCGATGACCATGAATGGCGAATACGAACTGCCGGTGCCGCCGCAAACGGTGTGGGAAAAACTCAACGATGCGGCGACGCTGAAAGCGTGTATCCCGGGTTGCGAACAGTTGGACAAAACGTCCGACACCGAATTTCAGGCGGTCGCGACCGTGAAGATCGGCCCGGTCAAAGCGAAGTTCAAAGGCAAGGTCGCGCTGTCGGATCTCGATCCGCCGAACGGCTATAAAATCTCCGGGCAGGGCGATGGCGGGGTCGCCGGCTTTGCCAAGGGCGGCGCCACGGTCAGGCTCACGCCAAAGAATGGCGGCACTCTTTTGTCGTACAATGTCGATGCCCAGATCGGCGGCAAGCTTGCGCAGCTTGGTCAGCGGCTCGTCAATGGCGCCGCCAAGAAAGTCGCCGACGATTTTTTTGCGAACTTTGCCAATGCCGTGAAGGCCGGATAGCGCGGCGTTGCCCCTGCTGCGAGCGCCGAATACGCGCCATAGTGCGCGGGCTTGATGGTCGGCTCGGCGCCGCAACCCGCTTGACCGGTGCCGGGCTCGCGGTTCAGAGTAATTGGCGTTCGCGGCGTCAAAACCGGCAAAATCGCTTCGAATTCACGCCCGAACCCCGCCGGCGATCGCGACCGGTTGGTAAATCGCGACGTTTTGACCGAAATTTCGTAGGAGGGACCCAATGGCAGGCGAGACGGCAGCCGTGTCCATGACGGTGAACGGCAAGCCCATCACCGCCAATGTCGATCCGCGCACGCTGCTCGTGCAGTTGCTGCGCGAACATTTGCGGCTCACCGGCACGCATGTCGGCTGCGATACGTCGCAATGCGGCGCATGTGTCGTGCAGGTCAACGGCAAGGCGATCAAATCTTGCACCGTCCTCGCGTTGCAGCTCCAAGGCGCTGACGTGCTGACGATCGAAGGACTGGCGCCGGCCGACGGACCGCTCCACCCGATGCAGGAAGCTTTCCGCGAAAATCATGGATTGCAGTGCGGCTTCTGCACGCCGGGCATGATCATGACCGCGGTCGATATCGTCCGCCGCAAAGGCCACGACCTCGATGACCGCACCATCCGCGAGGAGCTTGAAGGCAATATTTGCCGCTGCACCGGCTATCACAACATCGTCAAGGCGATTGCCGCCGGCGCGCGCGCCATGCGCGGCGGCGGCGCGGCCGCCAAAGCAGCCGAGTAAGTCGGCCGACTAGGGAAACTGAACAACAGACTGCCGGGAGGGCGAAGACCATGAGCGCGACCGGTATCGGCGCCGCGGTACGCCGTAAAGAAGACCGCCGCTTCATCACCGGCACCGGCCACTACACCGACGATATCAATCGGCCGGGGCAGGCTTACGCCTATTTCCTTCGTTCGCCGCACGCCCACGCGACCATCAAATCGATCGACATCAAGGCCGCGTCCAAGATGCCGGGCGTGCTCGCGGTTCTCACTGGAGCCGAACTCGCCGCCGACCAGATCGGCAACCTGATCTGCGGCTGGATGATCCATTCAAAGGACGGCTCGCCGATGAAGATGGCGGCGCATCCGGCGCTGGCGAATGGCAAGGCGTGTCATGTCGGCGACCCAATTGCGGTCGTGGTCGCCGAGACGCTGGCGCAGGCGCGAGATGCCGCTGAAAAAATTGCTGTCGATTACGCCGCGCTGCCGGCAGTCGCAGATCCGGCTGCGGCGCAGAAAGCCGGCGCGCCATCTATCCACGACATTGCCCCTAACAACACGATCTATCAGTGGCATCTCGGTGACGGCAAAGCGGTCGATGCGGCATTCCGCTCCGCCAAGCACGTGACCAAGCTCGACATTATCAACAACCGCCTGGTTCCGAACGCGATCGAGCCGCGCGCAGCAATCGGCGAGTACGATGCCGGCGTCGGCACCTTCACATTATGGAACACGACGCAAAATCCGCATGTCGCGCGCCTCGTCATCGCAGCCTTTGTCGGCATGGCGCCCGAGCACAAGCTGCGCGTCATCGCGCCGGACGTGGGCGGCGGTTTCGGATCGAAGATTTTCATCTATCCCGAGGAGGTCGTGGCGCTGTGGGCTTCCAAGCGCGTCGGGCGGCCGGTGAAGTGGGTCGCCGATCGCTCGGAAGCGTTCGTAGCCGATGCGCATGGACGCGATCATGTCACCCACGCCGAGATGGCGTTCGATCAAGAGGGCAAGATCCTGGGACTACGCGCCAAAACCATCGCCAATCTCGGCGCCTACATGTCGACCTTCTCGTCGTCGGTGCCGACTTACCTCTACGCGACGCTGTTGTCCGGCCAATACGAGATTCCGCAAATCTATTGCGAGGTCGATGCGGTCTACACCAATACGGTGCCGGTCGATGCCTATCGCGGCGCCGGCCGCCCCGAAGCGACGTTCGTGGTGGAACGGCTCGTCGAAGTCGGCGCCCGCGAAATGGGCCAGGATCCCGCCGAGCTACGGCGCAAGAACTTCATAAAAAAATTTCCGCATCAGACGCCGGTCATCATGGCCTACGACGCCGGCGACTATAATGCCTCGCTGAAAAAGGCACTTGAGCTTGCCGATCACAAAGGCTTCGGCAAGCGCAAGCGCGAATCCGCCCGCAACGGTAAGCTCCGCGGCCTTGGCTTCTCGACCTATATCGAGGCCTGCGGCATCGCGCCGTCGCAAGCTGTCGGCTCGCTCGGCGCTGGCGTCGGCCTGTGGGAATCCGCCGAGGTGCGCGTCAATCCGACGGGCAGTGTTGAAGTCCTCACCGGCAGTCACGCCCACGGCCAAGGCCATGAAACCACCTTTGCGCAACTGGTCTCGGAGCGGCTCGGCATTCCGATCGACAATATTTCGGTCGTGCATGGTGATACCGACAAGGTGCAATTCGGCATGGGCACCTATGGCTCGCGCTCCGGTGCAGTCGGCATGTCGGCCATTGCCAAGGCTCTCGACAAAATCGAGGCCAAAGCGAAGAAGGTGGCGGCCCATATGCTTGAGGCTGCCGAGGGCGATATCGAATTCAAGGACGGAAAATTCAGCGTCGCCGGCACCGACAAATCGGCGGCGTGGGGCGACGTCACGCTCAACGCCTATATCGCGCACAAGTTTTCCGGCCAGGAGCTCGAACCCGGCTTAAAGGAAGGGGCGTTTTACGATCCGACCAATTTTACTTTTCCGGCTGGCTGCCACATCTGCGAAGTGGAAGTGGATCCGGAGACCGGCAATACCGATATCGTGGCTTGGACTGCGGTCGACGACTTCGGTGTGATCGTCAATCCGATGATCGTCGAGGGCCAGGTCCACGGCGGCATTGCGCAGGGCGTGGGGCAGGCGTTGTGCGAGGGCGCGGTCTACGACAAAGACGGCCAGCTCGTCACCGGCTCGTTCATGGACTACTGCATGCCGCGCGCCGATCACCTGCCGGCGCTGCGAGTGGACACGACGATGACCAAATGTCCATCCAACCCACTTGGCATCAAAGGCTGCGGCGAAGCCGGCGCGATCGCGGCGCCGGCTGCGGTGATCAATGCCATTACCGACGCGATCGGTAGCGAAGGACTGACAATGCCGGCAACGCCGCATGTGGTATGGGCGGCGCTGCAAAAAGCAAACAGTATACCGAAAGCGGCATAAACAATTCTCTCCCTGCGCAGGCAGCGAGAGGCGGAGAATAGACGGAGGACTTGCGATGTATGCTTTCACCTTTCATCGTCCGCAGACAGTGCGGCAGGCGGCCGGACTGCTCGGCAAAAATCCGGACGCCAAACTCCTTGCCGGCGGTCAGACGCTGCTGCCGACGATGAAACTGCGTCTTGCCGGCCCACCGCAGATCATCGACATGTCGCTGATCGAAGGCATGTCGGGGATCGAGCTGAGCGGCCGCTCGCTTACCATCGGCGCGATGACGCGGCACAACGAGGTCAACACTTCACCGGTCGTTCAGCAGGCCATTCCGGTCTTGGCGAAGCTTGCGGGCATGATCGGCGATCCCGCGGTCCGCCACATGGGCACGATCGGCGGCTCGATCGCCAACAACGATCCCAATGCGGATTATCCGGCGGCCGGTCTCGGCCTCGGCGCAACCATCATCACCAACAAGCGGCGTATCAAGGCCGACGACTTCTTCACCGGGATGTTCTCGACTGCGCTGGAGCCGACGGAAATCATCACCAAGGTGAGCTTTCCGATCCCGAAAAAAGCCGCCTATCAGAAATTCCGCAACCAGGCGTCGCGTTTCGCGCTAGTCGGCGTGTTCGTGTCGAAGCGCGGCGGCGATATTCGTGTTGCCGTCACCGGCGCCGGATCCAACGGCGTATTCCGCGTGCCGTCGTTCGAGGAGGCGCTTAAGAAACGTTTCTCGCCGAAATCGCTCGAAGGCGTGACCATTTCGGCCGACGGCATGAACAGCGACATCCACGGC
>CATPBC010000266.1 GCA_955652195.1 uncultured Xanthobacteraceae bacterium
ACGCGCGGCAGGTCGTGCATTTCCTTGATGTCGCGGCCGTCAAATGAGACCACAACGTCGCCCGGCTCGATACCGGCCGGCTTGGCCGGCCCTTTGTCGTCCACGCCCGCGACCAGCGCACCGCGCGGCGGCGTGATGTTCAGGCTCTCGGCGATATCGTCGGTGACCTGCTGGATGCGCACGCCGAGCCAGCCGCGGCGCGTCTCGCCGAATTGGCGGAGCTGATCGATCACGGCCATCGCGCTGTTTGCCGGCACGGCGAAACCGATACCGATCGAGCCGCCGGACGGCGAAATGATCGCGGTATTGACGCCGATCACCTCGCCATTGAGGTTGAACAAAGGACCGCCGGAATTGCCGCGATTAATCGCGGCATCGGTCTGGATGTAATTGTCGTAAGGCCCGGAATTGATGTCGCGGTTACGCGCCGAAACGATGCCGGCGGTCACGCTGCCGCCGAGACTGAATGGATTGCCGATGGCGATGACCCATTCGCCGAGCCGCAGCTTTTCGGAATCGCCGAATTTCACCGCCTTGAGCGGTTTGTCGGAACGCACGCGCAACAGCGCAAGATCGCTCTTGTTGTCCTTGCCGACCAGCGTTGCCGTGAGCTTGGTGCCGTCATTGAGAATGACACTGATCTGGTCCGCCTCGGCGATTACGTGATTGTTGGTCACCACTAGGCCTGACGGATCGATGATGAAACCGGAGCCGAGCGAGTTGACGCGCCGTGGCGTCTGATCGGTGCCGCCTGGGCCGCGGCGGTTCTTGAAGAACTGATCGAAGAACTCCTCCATCGGCGAGCCCGGCGGCAAGTCGGGAAGCTCGGTGACGCGCGGATCGATTTTCTGCGAGGTCGAAATATTGACCACGGCATCGATCACCTGCTCGGCGACGTCGGCAATGTTCTCGGGTCCGCGGGCCGCCGCCGGCTGGGTGGTGCCGAAAGCGAGCATTGCCGCCAGCGCCGCGGCTTGCGCGAGGCGAACCGATAAATCGCCGGCGGAAAAGCGACGAGCTTTGAAAGCATCAAATTGGAACGGCATAGTGGCCATGGAAACGGCGGCTCCTGATCTTCGACTCACCGGTCTTCGATTCATTCGAGTTAACCGTTCGGCAAGGTGCTCCTGTCGCGGCTGAGACGCAAGGCCGCACCAAGGCCGCACTAATTTCGCACTAACTCCGCACCACGCAGCGCGATGACTAGGGTCAAAACCCATTAATTCCATGAGCTGCGTTGCAACCAAAATCGCCGCTCGGGCAGGAGAAAGGGGAAGAGCGTATCGGTCATACGGTCGAGCCTTTCGACGAACCCCGGCGGCGATTTTCGTTGCAACCCGAAGGGACGCGGATCTTTTGGCCGCTGGCGTTGTTACTCGTCGCTCATGATCATGTAGATCACGTCGCTCCTCGCGCCTAGCCGGCGGCCAAAATTTCCAGCGTCGCAACCATGGAATTAATGGGTTTTGACCCTAGCTGCCGGATTGGGGCGGAAAAGCGACTCTCGCTTCGCAAGTGCTGGAGGTTGCCTATTTGCGGTACAGCCACCACACCACAGCACAAATCGCCAATACGGCGACCGCGACGATAATCGGCGTTTCGATCATGCGTTGTTTCGCCTCTGTAGCGGAGGCAGGTTAGCTCAGTGTCCCTATTCCGAAGTTCGCACGCTTTATCGGCACGCTCTCATGCGAACTTCGGAATCAAAGGGACACTACCAAATATTTAATTCTAGTGTGGTTTTTGGATTTGAAGTTCCTATGAGAGTTTCCGACCGACCGACCTGTAGGAACTTCAAATCCACCGCACTAGTCCTCGTTTCTTTTCGATTATCGCGGCGCGATGAACTGCTATTCTGCCGCGTGCTCGGGTCGCGCAAAAGCAAGATGAAGGAAAACTGTCATGACGAGTGCTGACCGCGACGGCAAGATCTTCGTCGGCCGGGGCGACCACGATCAATTTCTGGCGCTGGCGCTTGCCAATCGGCACGGCCTTGCCACCGGGGCGACCGGCACCGGCAAGACGGTTACGTTGCAGGTGTTGGCCGAAGGCTTTTCGCGTGCCGGTGTGCCGGTCTTTGCCGCCGACGTCAAAGGTGACCTGTCCGGGATCGCCGCGCGCGGCGAGGCCAAGCCCGAACTGGTAAAACGCGCCAGGGACATGGGTTTCGATTACGAGCCCGAAGAATTTCCCGTTGTGTTCTGGGATTTGTTTGGCCAGCAAGGCCATCCGATCCGCGCCACGGTGTTCGAGATGGGGCCGCTGCTCGTTTCGCGCATGCTCAATCTCAACGATGTGCAGGAAGGCATTATCAATATCGCGTTTCGCTTCGCCGACGACGATCCGGAGATCAAGGCCACTGACGGCGAGGGCCTCATCGACCTTAAGGACCTGCGCGAGCTGCTGAGCTACTTGTCGAAGAACGCGAAAGACATCAGCAGCCGCTACGGCAACGTAGCGACAGCCGCGGTCGGCGCAGTCGAGCGGCAGCTTCTGGTGCTGGAGAACCAGGGTGGTACGAAATTCTTCGGCGAGCCGGCGCTGGCGATCGGGGATCTGATGACGATGCCGAACGGCCGCGGCACCATCAATGTGCTCGCGGCGGACAAGTTGATGTCAAGCCCGCGGCTCTACGCGACCTTCCTGCTTTGGCTATTGTCCGAACTGTTCGAAAAGCTGCCGGAGGTCGGCGACCCGCCGAAGCCCAAGCTCGTTTTTTTCTTCGACGAGGCGCACCTTCTGTTCAACGAAGCGCCCAAGGAATTGCTCGACAAGGTCGAGCAGGTCGTGCGTTTGATCCGGTCCAAGGGCGTCGGGGTTTATTTTGTCACCCAAAATCCCGTCGACGTACCAAACAACGTACTAACTCAACTCGGCAATCGCGTGCAGCACGCTTTACGCGCATTCACTCCGAGCGACCAGAAAGCAGTGAAGGCGGCGGCCGAGACATTCCGGCCCAATCCCAAGCTCAATACCGCGCAAGTCATTATGGAGCTCGCTAAGGGCGAGGCGCTGGTATCGTTTCTCGAAGGCGGTGGCACGCCGAGCATGGTCGACCGCGCGATGATCCGCCCGCCGTCGGCACGGATCGGACCGATCACGCCGGATGAACGCAAGACCGTGATGGCGAAAAGCCCGCTGAAGGGCAAATACGACACCTCCGTCGATCCGATTTCGGCGTTCGAAATATTGCAACGGCGGTTGGCTGGCGGCAGCGCACCGCAGCCCGCTTCGCCACATGGCGGGGTTAGCGCGTCCAATGGTCCCGCATCGACCGGATCCGCTTCGCCAGCGCCGCCGGTCGAGGGCGGTATCGTTCACCGCATCGGCGAAAAATTCCGCGGCATATTCGGTATCGGCCGGCCGCGCGGCACCGCGCTCACCACTTCGCAGTCTGTCGCGCGCAATGTCGCCCGCGCCGTCGCCGCCGGCGTCGCCACTCAGGTCGCAGCGGAATTCGCCAAATCGACCGGCAGTAAAACGGCCGGCGCCCTTGGCAAGGCCGTGGTGCGCGGCGCGCTCGGCGGCGTGTTACGGCGGTGAGATTTATAAAAGCGGCCCCTAGCGCGTGATTCTAGGCCGCAGTTTGCGAGCCGCAATCACGCCCCTCCGAGCTTACCGAATACTCCGTCGAAAACCCGCAAATTCCCTCGATGGGGCAAGAGGTCATAACGGATCCTTAACCAATGTCGCGGAAGAGTTAATCGTTAGCGCTCGTTGGGCGCCTGCCTTTGGGGAGAGCGGGGGGCGTGACCAAGATACCGTTCGCGATTGCGATTGCCGCTGCTGCATTGAGCATCGTGCCAGCAGAGGCTGCCGATTTGGGCAGGTTCCCGCCGGCCGCACGATTTTATCCGCCGCCACCGCTGCTGCGGGTGTACAACTGGACCGGATGCTATCTGGGCGCTCAGCTCGGCGGCGCCTTTGCCGATAACAAGGTCAACGGAGATTTCGCGGGATTTCTCTTTGTCCAGAACGACAGTGCAGCCGCCGCGCTTGTCGGTGGCCAAGTCGGCTGTGACCTTCAGTTTGCCCGGAATTGGGTTGTTGGTGCTCAGATCGATGGAGCTTGGACCAACCTGAAGGGCAGCCTAGCGGAGACCGGGACCCAAGGGTTACCGCCAGGCGGCAAAACCACCTTATCAGGAAACCTGGATTTTAAAGCCAATGTCATCGCAACTGCGACCGGTCGGATCGGTTACGCCGTCAACTACGACTCCATCGCAGGATTGTTTTACTTGAAGGGCGGCGGTGCATTCGTGGACTACGATACGTCGACCTTTAATGGCGCACTCACCGTATGCAGCGCATTTGATGCCACAAAAGGTATTTGCACGGGTTCTTCGGTGGGTAGCGCGTTCACTTTCAACGCTCCGTCGGCAAACCGTTTTGGCTGGACAATTGGCGTGGGGACCGAGTGGGCGGTATTCGAAAATTGGTCAGTCTTTGGCGAGTGGGATTATATGAATTTTGGCTCTCACAATGTGACCTTTACCGATCCCAACCTTGGGTCGACCCAAGTCAGTGTCAAGCAGCAGATCAACGTATTGAAAATGGGTATCAACTATCGGTTTGGTAACACGCTGCCGCAGCAGTACCCTTAAGTTTCCCAATCTGCCGCAATATCCAAACACTCAGCTCAAAATACCGACCGCACGCGACGCCACGAGTGCAATGGTCGCAAGCGAAATAACGGATTCAGCCATCATAAGCAGCTTCGCTCGCACCGTGAGTGGAAATGTGTCGGCGGGTGAAAATGCAGTTGCGTTTGTGAACGCCAAAAACAGGTAATCGATAAAGCC
>CATPBC010000267.1 GCA_955652195.1 uncultured Xanthobacteraceae bacterium
ATTCTTTTGCATCCCCACATTGATGGCATATCGCTTCCAGTACGGAAGGCTTTTATGTCTGCTACGCAGGGACGTTCTGAAGCTGTTTTAGACCGCAATCAAAGGCGAGAAGCGGAAATCAAGGAGGCATTGAAGCAGGAAGCGGCTCGCCACGCGGCCGCCGTTAAGAACATGCATCGGCTGCGCGCCTTGCGCTTGGCGCAGGATGAAAAAGCTAAAACCGACGCGAAAATCAAATCCAAAGCGTAAGCGGCGGGATTTCGGTGCGATCGGATTTTACACCTTGCCTTTTCATCAATCAGGAACAGCCCATCTCGCAGCATGTCTTTAATTGGGTGACCAGACATGCTGCGCGCCAAAATCAAACCTCCGCCAGCTTTAACCCGATAAGCCGCTCAAGTGCGGCGTGATCGGCGAGGAGCTGCGCCGAGGGGCCGCGATGCACGATGCGGCCGCGTTCGAGCACGATAACATTTTCAGTCAGCGGCAGCGCGATTTCGGCGTGCTGCTCGACCAGGACGAAGGCATTGGAGCTTTCCGCGATCATCCGCCGGATCGCCGCAGTGAGTTCTTCCACCACGATCGGCGCCAAACCCTCGAACGGCTCATCGAGTAACAGCAACGCCGGATTGGTCATGAGCGCACGCGCGATCGCCAGCATCTGCTGCTCGCCGCCCGATAGCTGATTGCCGAGATTACGCCGGCGTTCGGCAAGGCGCGGAAACAGCTCGTAGACGCGCCGCAGCGACCAGTGTCCGTCGCGGGCAGCGACGGTGAGGTTTTCCTCGACCGTTAGCGTCGAAAAGATCTCGCGCTCCTGCGCCACCCAGCCGATGCCGGCGCGCGCCCGGCGGTGTGGCGGCTCATAAGTGATGTCAGCCCCGCGCCACAGAATCCGGCCGCGGCTGACCCGTGTATAGCCCATGATCGCGAGGAGAAGCGTCGACTTGCCGACGCCGTTGCGCCCGAGCACGGCGAGGCTGCCTTGCGCTGTGAGGTCGAGTGAAATGTCGTCGAGCACGACGGCAGAACCATAACCGGCCCGCAGGTCGGCGACGGCAAGCAACGGCTCAACCATTGCGAAGTCCTCGCGGCGTCTTGCCAAGATAAACGGCGCGGACCTGCGGATCGGCCGCGATCTCGGCCGGCGTACCTTCAAGCAAAATGCTGCCGCCCACCATGACGATCACGCGGGCGGCGAAGCGAAAGACGACCTCCATGTCATGCTCTATGAACAGTACGGTGATGTCGCGGGACAGTCCGGCGATGGCGGCGAACAGCTCATTGCTCTCGTCGCGCGGCACGCCGGCGGCCGGCTCGTCGAGTAACAGAACCTTGGGCCGGCTCGCCAGCGCCAGCGCAATTTCGAGGAGCCGCTGCTGACCATAGGCGAGTTCGCGCGCCGGACGATGGCAAACCGCGTCCAGCATCAGGGCGTCGAGGATCTGATGGGCTTCGTCGATTTCCTCGCGATAGGCGATCAGCCGCCGCCACCAGGTCTGCGCGACGCGGCGCCGTTCGCAGACCGCAAGCGCTACCGATTCCAGCGCGGTGAGGTGCGGAAATAGCGAATTGATCTGATAGGTGCGGGCGAGCCCACGGCGCACGCGATCTTCTGGCGCAAGCGTTGTGACATCTTCGCCGCCGAGCAGAATCTGGCCGGCATCGGGGCGAAGCATGCCGGTCATCAGATTGATCAACGTGGTCTTGCCGGCTCCGTTCGGGCCGATCAGTGCATAGCGCGCGCCCGGCGGCAGCGTCAGATCGACATCGGCGGCGACAACAAGCGACCCAAATCGTTTGTTGATGCCGCGAGCGGCCAGCGCGCTCTCGCTCACGATGCCGCCTTTGACCGCCGCGTCAGCAGCGTAAGACCGCCAAGCAGCCCATTCGGCAAGACAACGACGACCGCGATTAGAAGCAGCCCGATCCAAAAATACCAATATTGTGGATTAAGTCCGGAAAACTGATCGCGCGCGACCATGTAGACGATGGCGCCGAGAAGTCCGCCATAAAGTCGGCCGGTGCCGCCAAGAATGAGCATGACCAGCACATCCGCCGACCGCTGGAAGCCCAAGGCTTCGAGCGAGACCGTCTCGGTGCTCTGCGCCAGGATGGCGCCCGCTATTCCGGCGATCATGGCCGCGATCGTGTAGATGGTGCGGATATGCGAATACGTGGATGCGCCGATCGCGCGCATCCGCTGGCTGTTATCGCGGATGCCGCGCAGCGCCAAGCCAAACGGCGAATGGATGAGCCGCCGCGCGCCGAGAAATATGACAAACAGCGCCGCGAGCGCATAGCCGTAAGCGGTATAGCCGTAAAGGTCGAAACGGAATCGGCCCGCGATCGGCCAGGTGCGAATGCCCTGCAATCCATCGAAGCCGCCGGTGAGCCAGCTCGCGCTGTTAGCCGCTTCCTGCAACAACAGGCCGATGCCAAGTGTGATCATGATTAGCGGCAGATGACGGAATCGGGCGACGATGAAGCTTGTCAGATAACCAAATACGCCGGCGGCGAGCGCGGCGATCAAAAGGCCGGTGAGCGGTTCGCCCCAGCCCCATTTGGAAATAAGCCCCGCAGTATAGGCGCCGACGCCGAAATACGCGGCGTGGCCGAGTGAAACAATTCCGGCAAAGCCGAGGATCAGATCGAGCGAAAGCACGAACAGCGCGGCAATGGCGACTTGGCTCGCCAGCAAGAGATAGTCGGGGGTGACAATGAACGGCAGCAAGGTCGCGAACCAAAAGGCGATCTCGCTCCAGCGCCAGCGCATCTGCGTCTGCAGATAATCGCGCGGGCTGGCGATTGTCGCGCTGGTCACGCTAGAGCCCCATGAGCTTCGTTGAATCGTCATTCTGCTCTAGCATTTTGTTTGAGCATGATCTTATCCGACCTTGCTTGCTTCGCCCGCCGAAGCGGGCTTCGCGAACGCGGGAAACCGGTATCCACCCCGCATCAAGTCCTGGGCAGGCTTTTTCGGGATCACGCTCTAGCGCCTCCCGAAAATGCCGGCCGGGCGTAGTATGATCAGCACTGTCATGACCAGATAAATCAGGATCGAGCCGGCCGCCGGCACGTAATATTTGCCGGCAATGTCGCTCACCCCGAGCAGCATGGCCGCGGCAAGCGAGCCGCCGATCGAGCCGAGACCGCCGACCGAGACGACGATCAGGACGTAGATCAGGTAAGTAAAGGCAAACGACGGATCGAGGCCGACCAGGTAGATTGCGAGCGCGCCGCCAAGTCCGGCAAGCCCGCTGCCGAGCGCAAAGGTGATGGCGAACAGCATGTCGACGTCGATGCCCAGGCCGCGCGCCATCCGCTGATTGTTGACCGCGGCGCGGACTTGCGCCCCGAAGCGCGTCATTTCCAATGCGCCGACAAGCACGATGGTGATGATGAGCGCTGTGGCGATGAGGAACAAGCGATAGACGGCAAAGTTCAATCCGGCAAATACAATCGAGCCGCGCAGGAATGCCGGCAGCTGAACCGGCTGCTGATCGGTGCCGTAGATATAGGCTGCGGCGGCGATCGAGACGAAGACGATCCCAATCGTCAATAGGCACTGTTCGAGGTCGCTGGCGTTATAAAACCGGCGAAACAGCACCCGCTCGAGCGCAATGCTCGCCGCGGCCCCGGCTATGAAGGCAGCGGGCAGCGTCGCAAAAAACGGCCAACCCAGCATATTCATCAGCGTGACGGTGACGTAGCCGCCGAGCATCGCAAAGCTGCAATGCGCCAGGTTGACGAAATTCATCATCCCGAGCGTCACCGACAGCCCGACCGACAGCAGGAACAACAGCATTCCATAAGCGATGCCGTCGAACAAAACGCCGAATATGGGAGGCATCGGCTGCGGCCTGCGCCGTTTCTAATGCCGTGGCATTATCAAGCCGCGCTCCGGATTAGTGCGCCATATGGCCGGGGTCTTTGACGTTCGGCACCTTGTCGATCTCGACGTTGCGCAACTCGCCGCCGACCTTTTCGACTTTGAAAATGTGAACGGTCTGGACCACGTCACGGGTTTCCGGGTCGATGGACATTGGTCCGCGCGGACTGTCCCAAGCCATACCCTTGGCCGCCGCGATCAGCGTGTCGCCGTCGGTCTTGCCGCCGGTCTTCTGCAACGCCGCGTAAATGAGCTGCATGCCGTCATAGCCGCCGACCGCAAAGAAGTCCGGATTGCGGTGGAATTCGTCATTGTACGCCTTCACGAAAGCTTTGTTCATCGGCGTATCGAGATTGTAGTCGTAGTACGCGACTGTGATGATGCCGAGCGCCGCATCGCCCATGCTTTTCAGCGCAGTTTCCGCGCTAAGCGCATCCTGGCCCAAAATCTTGGTCTTTGAGGCGTCGATCCCGCGCTCCGCCAGCGCCTTGCCGATCGCCGCGGGCTGTGCGCCGCCAGGCACCCAGATATAGATCGCATCCGGGTTCGAATCCTTGGCGCGCTGCACGAAGGCGGAGAAATCCGGATTGGCGACCGGAAAACGCACCGAGCCGACGATCTCGCCGCCGCCATCTTTGAACCCTTTCTGGAACCAGGTTTCGGCATCGATTCCGGGGCCGTAATCTGACACCATCGTGTAAATTTTCTTGATGCCATTTTTTGCCGCCCACACGCCGAGCGTATGATTAAGCTGCGGCGTCGTCACCGAAGTGCGCGCGATGTAGGGCGACTTGGTTGTGATGATCGACGTCGCGGCGTTCATCACCACCATGAACTTCTTGGCTTCCGCCGAAACGTCGGCCGCTGCGAGCGCATTCGGCGTCAGCACGAAGCCGCCGAGCAGGTCGGCGTGGTCGCGCACGATCACTTCTTGCGACAGCCGCTTGGCGACGTCGGGGGCGATGCCGCCGGTATCTTTGCGGATCAGCTCGATTTTGGAGCGACCCGCGCTATCGCCGTGCTGCTTCATATAAAGTTTGATGCCGTTATCCATCTGCGTGGCGGTATCGGCGAACTGGCCGGAATAGGGCATGATCAAGCCGATTTTCACCGTCTCTTGGGCGTCCGCCGCGGCCGCACCAAAGAGCAGTGTCAACGCACAGCCAGCGAGACCGCAAAGCAAACGTTGCATGTTTACCCTCCCGGTTTTTGTAATGCGCAAGCCTATTTCGAAGCCTATCCTGGTTCAGGTCGGGTGCGAGTGCAACGGTCGTTGCCGGCGCTTATTCTTCAGATGATCCGATGGGCGGCGGTGTGGGCCGTAGCCCCGTATTGGTTGGGAGCTAAGCATGGAGCGGCGGCGAGTACGCGCGGACACGGTCGATGACGATGAGGTGGCGCGATTTTCGCGGCTGTCCGGCCAGTGGTGGGATGCGCATGGGCCAATGGCGGCTTTGCACAAATTCAATCCGGTGCGGCTTGCCTATATCCGCGACCGTGCCGCGGCGCATTTTCGCCGCGACCCCAACCGTCTCGACAGCCTCGCTCGCCTTCGCATCCTCGATATCGGCTGCGGCGGCGGCATCTTGGCCGAGCCACTGGCGCGGCTTGGCGCCGCGGTCGTTGGCATAGACCCATCCGAGAGCAACATCGCGGTGGCGCGGCGCCATGCCGAGCAATCGCAGCTTGCAATCGATTATCGCAGTATGAGCGCCGAGGCCTTGGCGGCGGCCGGTGAAACATTCGACGTAGTTCTCGCCATGGAAGTGGTCGAGCACGTGACCGACCTCGGCTTGTTCATCGAGACTGCGGCGGCAATGGTGAAACCCGGCGGCATTCTGTTTGTCGCTACTCTCAATCGCACCATCAAAAGCTTCGCGCTGGCGATCGTCGGCGCCGAATACATTTTGCGCTGGCTGCCGCGCGGGACGCATCAGTGGGAGAAGTTCGTGACGCCCAACGAACTTGAAATCGCGATCGAGCAAAGCGGCTTGCGCATCATCGCCGAAACCGGGGTGATCTATAATCTTTTCGCCGACCGCTGGCAGCTCTCGAGCGATATGGACGTCAATTACATGGTTGCTGCGGAGAAGGCGGCGTGACCGCGACGCCCTGGCTCTGGGCTGTTTTTACCGTCGCCGCCGCATTCGCCCAGACCATCCGCAATGCTATGCAGCGCGAGTTGACCGCGAGCCTTGGGACCGTCGGCGCGACGCAAGTTCGCTTTCTATTCGGCTTTCCCTTCGCGCTGATCTTCTTCGCCGCGCTGCTGGTGGTGACTGGAGCCCCCGTGCCGCGGCCGGGATTTTACTTTTGGCCCTGGGTGGCCGCAGGCGCATTCATCCAGATCGCCGCCACGGCCTTGATGCTCGCCGCCATGGGGGAGCGGTCGTTCGTCGTCACCATCGCCTATACCAAGACCGAGCCGATACAGGTGGCGCTGTTCGGCTTCATCGTTCTTGGCGATGTGGTGACGCCGTCGATGCTCGCTGCGATCGTGGCGGCGACGCTAGGCGTGATTGTCATGTCGACCAAGCCCGGCGGCATGGTGGGAGGGATAAAACCGACCCTGCTCGGCCTCGCTTCCGGCGGTGCGCTAGCGCTTGCCGTGATTGGATTTCGCGGTGCAATCTTAAGCCTCGGCTTGGCTGATTACGTCATGGCGGCGACGTTTACGCTCGTGGTTGGCCTCGCAATTCAGTCTGCCGCGCTGTCGCTCTATCTGTCGCTGCGCCGGCCAACTGTGATGTTCGCGCTATTGCGCGCGTGGAAGCCGTCGCTGTTCGCCGGCTTTATGGGCGCGCTCGCCTCGCAATTTTGGTTTCTCGCCTTCGCGCTTGCGACCGCGGCAAGCGTGCGCACGCTCGCGCTGGTGGAGGTGCTGTTCGCCCAATTGGTTGCGCGCTACGGCTTCGGTCAACGCACCAGCGCGCGCGAGGCGATCGGCATGGCGCTTGTGGTCTGCGGCGTGGCGCTTCTGCTTTTGGCTTATTGAAAAGCTTGCCGTCAGTTCTTGTCGTCCGGCAGAACCGGCAAGGGATGAAATTCGATGCCCTCTTCGTGCAACTCTTTTGCTTCTTCCGGCGATGCTTCGCCGTAGATCGAGCGGTGCTTGGCCTCGCCATAATGGATCTTGCGCGCCTCTTCGGGGAAGCGTGGCCCGACATAGCTCGCGTTTTTGGTAATGTGATCGCGAAGCTCTTTGAGCTTGTGCCGCAGCTCGCGCTCGGCACTGGACATCATCGCGACCGGCGTCTTCGGCGGAATTGGCGACATCGGCCCGGGCTGCAGTGGCGGCGGGGCGGGATTGGGCGGCGTCGGTGTAGGCGACGGCGGCCGCGGTTCGGCCGCTTCGCTAGAGTTCGGGCTCGGACCCAGGCTTTGCCCCAAACTTTGACCCAGGCTCGGCGCCATGATCGCCTTCTCCACTTTCGCAGAGCCACAGACCGGGCATGTGACAAGCTTGCGCTTAGCCTGCTTGTCGTAGGCGGCCGAATTCGCAAACCAGCTTTCGAAAGCGTGACCGTTATCGCAGTTGAGGGCGTAGCGAATCATGTCGGCTCTCGCACTGCGTGGAGGTAGACGGGTTCGGCGAGCGGCTCGATCAATTCAAAGCGCCGGCCGTGATGCAGCGACGGAATCCGTTGCCGTGCGACGGCGACCTCCGATGGGTCGATCTGCGCCATCACGACGCCGGGCTCGGCAC
>CATPBC010000268.1 GCA_955652195.1 uncultured Xanthobacteraceae bacterium
CTCGATCTACTGGGCAATCTGCTTACCAAGGTCGAGACGCTGATTATCGGCGGCGCCATGGCCAACACGTTTTTGGTCGCCCAAGGCAAGTCGGTCGGCAAATCGCTGTACGAAAGCGAGCTGGTCGGGGCCGCGCGCGAGATCATAAGCAGAGCCAAATCGCTTGGCCGTGGAATCGTGCTTCCGATCGACGCCGTGGTGGCGGCGCAACTTGCCACGCACGCTGCCTCGCGCGTTGTCGCGGTCGACCAAGTCGGTCCGAACGAGATGATCCTCGATATCGGGCCGCGCACTATCGAACATGTCATCTCGGTTCTGGCGCGCAGCAAGACCTTGGTCTGGAACGGCCCATTCGGCGCCTTCGAGCATGAGCCGTTCGACAATGGTACAATCGAGGTCGCCGAGGCGGCCGCGGAACTCACCGCCACCGGGAAGCTTGTCAGCTTTGCGGGAGGCGGCGACACGGTGGCCGCGCTCAATGTCGCTTCGGTCAAGGAGCGCATGACGCATGTTTCGACAGGCGGCGGCGCCTTCCTTGAATCGCTGGAAGGCAAGACGCTGCCCGGCGTGAAGGTATTGTTGGTTTCGCAAGGCTCCCCGTAAACGAAATGGCGCCAGAGAGCGTGACGTGGAGCATGACGTGGAGCATGTCGAGGAGGGCGCGATGAACTTAAGTGAGCTGAACAAGGTCGCGACCGCCATGGTCGCCCCGGGCCGCGGCATCCTAGCGGCCGATGAATCCACCGGCACGATCAAGAAGCGGCTCGACGCCATTGGCGTAGAATCCACCGCCGACAACCGCCGCGACTATCGCGAAATGCTGTTTCGCAGCACTGAGGGGATGTCGAAACACATTTCCGGCGTCATTCTTTATGACGAAACCATCCGGCAGAATGCCAAAGACGGCACGCCTCTGGTCAAGCTGATCGAGAAGGCCGGCTCGCTGCCGGGTATCAAGGTGGATAAAGGCACCAAGCCCCTGCCCTTCTGTCCGCACGAAGTCATCACCGAAGGACTCGACGGCTTGCGCGAACGGCTCAGTGAATATCGCGGCATCGGCGCGAAATTCGCCAAATGGCGGGCGGTGATCGATATCGGCGCAAAGCACGTGCTGCCGAGCTATACCTGTGTAAAGGCCAATGCGCACGCGCTGGCGCGCTATGCCGCGCTGTGCCAGGACGAGGCCATCGTGCCGATCGTCGAACCGGAAGTGCTGATGGACGGCGACCACGACATCGACCGTTGCGTCGAGGTGACCACCTGGGTGCTGAAGGAGACGTTCCAGGAATTGTTCTATAACCGCGTGGTGCTCGAAGGCATGGTGCTCAAACCCAATATGGCGGTGCCGGGCAAGAAGTCGCCGAAGCGCGCCGCGGTACAAGAGGTCGCGGAGAAGACCGTGCGCATGCTGAAAGCTTGCGTGCCGGCGGCAGTGCCGGGCATCGCATTCCTCTCCGGCGGGCAATCCGACGAAGAGGCGACCGCGCATCTCGACGCAATCAATAAGCTCGGCGATCTGCCGTGGCGCGTCACATTCTCTTATGGTCGCGCCTTGCAGGCGGCGCCGCAGAAAACGTGGTCGGGTAAAACGGAAAACGTCGCTGCCGCGCAGCGCGCTTTCAATCATCGCGCGATGATGAACGGCCTCGCCACGCTTGGGCAATGGAAAGCCGATCTCGAGCGCAAAGCGGCGTGACGGCTCATCCGCCCCGCCAGCGGCTTTATCTGATCACGCCGCTCGTCGACGATGCCGCGAGTTTTGCGCCCGAGCTTGAACGCGCGCTCGGCAGCGGCGATGTCGCTGCCGTGTTGTTGCGACTCGCGCAAGGCGGCGAACGCAGCTTGATCGAGCGCGTGAAAACCATCGGCGCCGCAGTGCAGTCTCGCGATATTGCGCTCGTCGTCGATGGCCATCCCGAAATCGTCGCGCGGGCTGGCGCCGATGGTGCGCATCTCACCGGCATTACGGCCTTCGCCGCGGCGCTCGCCGCGCTCAAACCCGACCGCATCGCCGGCGCCGGCGGTTTGCGCAGCCGTCATGATGCCATGCTCGCCGCCGAGACCGGTGCTGACTATGTGATGTTCGGCGAACCCGGCCGCGATGGCCGCCGGCCGGGTTTCGAAGAAACGCAGGAACGCCTGACTTGGTGGGCAGAGCTGCTCGAAATCCCATGTGTGGCCTACGTCGCGAGCAAGGACGAGTTCGCGCCGCTGGCGCACACCGGCGCCGATTTCCTTGCGCTTGGCGAGTGGATATGGTCGGCGCCCGGCGGCGCCGCCGATGCGATTGCGGCGGCGGCCGCAACGGTTGGCGGGTCGGTAACATGACGCGCGTCCTGCAAGCTCTGACCGCGGGACTGTTGGCGCTGTGCTTGAGTCAATCTGCATTGGCGCAAAGTTCGGCGCAGAAAACCGCGCCGCGCGCCCCGGCGGCGAAGCCACCAGCGGCAGCGGCGCAGCCCGCGCGGTCGCCCGATCTGGCCTATGGCGCTTTCCAGCGCGGCTATTTCCTTACTGCTTTCTCGCTTGCGACGGATCGCGTAACGAACGCCACCGATCCCAAAGCGATGACGCTTCTTGGCGAGCTTTACGCCAGCGGCCTCGGCGTCCCGCAGGATGATCAACGCGCGGCCGAGTGGTATCGACTGGCGGCGGCACGCGGCGACAGCAATGCCATGTTGGCGCTGGCCATCTTCGCCATCAAGGGCCGCGCCGGCCCGCGCGATCGCCAAGCCACCACGCAGTGGCTTACCGCCGCCGCCAAGCTCGGCCATCCGATTGCCGCCTATGATCTGGCCCTGCTCTATATCGAGGGGCAGATGTTCCCGCAGGATTTGAACCGGGCCGCTGAGTTGCTGCGCATCGCCGCACAGGGCGGCAGTGCTGAGGCGCAATATGCGCTGGGCACGTTCTACAAGACCGGTCGTGGGGTTCCCCAGGACACGCGCCAAGCGGTGCAATTGTGGGGACAAGCGGCGCTCGCCGACAATACCGACGCGCAATTTGAATATTCCATCGCGCTCTATAACGGTGATGGCATCGAGCCCAACCAGGAGGCGGCGACCGCGCTATTCCGCAAAGCCGCAATGCGCGGCAGCGCGATCGCGCAGGATCGCTTGGCGCGCATTCTGGTCAGCGGTCGTGGCGCGCCAGTCAATCTCGCCGAAGCGGCCAAATGGCATCTGGTTTCGCACGCCGGCGGTGAGACCGATCTTGAACTTGACGATGTCGTCAACAAGCTCGATCCGCAAACCCGCGCCGCCGCCGAGAAAGCAGCGAAGCCCTGGCTCGACGAGATCGCCGCCGCCCGACAGGCGCAAGCCGCAGCGCCGGCGCAGCCGCCGCAGGCTGAGCCAGCGAAGCGGTGACTACGCTCAGTTTTATGATCTCGGGGCTGGCCGGCCGCGGAACTGCGATCGGCATTGGCGCGTTGCCCTCTGCCAAACTCCTCGCGGATGGAGGACGTCATGTGCTGGGAAATGGACCATCACTACTTCGCCGAACAGAAAAAGGCGCAGGAAAACAAAATCAAACAAAATCAAGTCAAAGAGGAGCAGCGCGACAAACTAATCGCCAAGCTCCTTGACGACGCCCAGGTGCAAGGCGAAAAGACGCAACGTGAAAGAACCGAAGAGGCGCCGGTCAAAGAGGTCACGCCCGCGAAATAGGGTTTCGACCGCAACTGTCGGCTAACTTGAGAGACCGGCCGATCCCTCGGCCGCGGGCGAAATCTTATATGCCGCGCCGCGTTAGGCACCCGTAGTTCGCCGCTGGTAAGATTCGATTGCGTTGCGCAACGCGTCTGGCATTGACACGGCTGTCTTCGTCTTAAGCGACATCATCGCGGTGACCATCCGTGCGCGCAGCCGCTCGATGTTGTCGCGATGACAGATGATGGCAATCGCAAGCGACGAGCGGCCAATGCGTTCAACCAACAAGGTCAGCTCGATCACCTCGCCTATTCGGCTTGGGATCTTGAAATCGCATTCGAGGTGAACGATCGGGAAGCCGTACCTGTCGCCGGTAATAAGCTCGGCGTAATCGAAACCGAGCTCCTGCCCATACCAATCTTCGATCAGCCCGTTGAACATATCGAAGTAATGCGGGAAATAGACGATGCCGGCCGGATCGCAATGCGAAAAACGAATTGGAACGCGGCGCGTGAAAGCCCCGCCGGGTGGCACAAATCGATCCTGGAGCATGTCACCAAAATCTTATCACAGGGGACCCGCGCAGCACGTGAGAGGGCCTTGGCAGTTCTGACTGCCGGGCGCGCTCTTAAGTTCCCAGTCCGGCGGCCCGCGCCACTTCCGACCAACGGGCAATCTCGCTGCGCATGAAGCTCGCGAACTCGTCCGGACCGGCATCGAGCGGTTCGTAACCCTGCTTGCGCAGCGTCTCGATTGCGTCCGGCGCACGCATCGCTTTGTGGGCCGCGGCGGCAAGCTTTTCGACGATCGGCCGGGGCGTGCCGGCGGGCGCCAGCAGGCCGAACCACAGGCTGGTGTCAAAGTCGGGAATGCCGGC
>CATPBC010000269.1 GCA_955652195.1 uncultured Xanthobacteraceae bacterium
CTCGCCCTGCAAGCAAGTTTCATCAATCCATTGATCGGCTACGCCGTCATGATGACGCGCACCGTGCTCAAGCAGGCAATTCCATTTCCGGCGCTGCTACGGTCGTTGTTGCCATATCTGTTCGCGCAGGCCGCTCTATTGCTTGCGGTTTTGCTAGTACCGCAGCTCACGCATGTCGGCGAAGGCGTTGACGATCGCAGCCGCAAGCCGCCCGCTATTTCCGACCGCGAATTGGAACGGCGCTTCGAGCAAATGATACAGCCAGTGGAGCCGCCGCCGCTCGATGTCGAGCCGCGACGCTAGAGCGTAGTTGCTTCAAATTGAATCGATCGGTGCTCTAGCATTTTCATGGAGCATGATCTTTTCGGAAAACCGGTTTCCACTTTTTCGGATCATGCTTTAAAAACTACGGGGCCGGCGCTGGGCCGGCCCCGTAAATTGGGCAGCGATTTTGCCTTAACTCTTGGTGCGACTACGGATCATGAAGGTCTCGAATGAGTATTCAGCGACCTGCCACCACAGATTTTCATCATTGCGGAATGCGTCGATCGAAGCCAGCACCTTCTTGAAATTGGGGTTCTTGGCCGATTCTTCGGCGTTTACTTCATTCGATGCCTTCAGACAGGCTTCCATGATGGCTTGGCTGAACGGCCGCAAGTTCACGCCGTTCGCGACCAGGCGCTTCAAGGCCTGCGGGTTGCGGGCATCGTAACGCGCCTGCTCTTCGACATTGGCGTAACCGGCAGCGGCCTCCACGATCGCTTTGTAATTTTTCGGAAGTTCGTTCCACTTGGCGAGATTGATCAGCAGGTGGTTCGTCGTGCCGCCCTCCCACCAGCCGGGATAATAGTAATATTTGGCGATTTTGTAGAAACCGAGCTTCTCGTCATCGTAGGGGCCGACCCATTCGGCCGCGTCGATCGTGCCCTTCTCCAGTGCCGGATAGATGTCGCCGCCGGCGAGCTGCTGCGGCACCGCACCGAGCTTGGCAATCGTCCTGCCGGCCCAGCCGCCGATGCGCATTTTCAAACCGCTGAGATCCGCAGCGGTGTTGATTTCCTTGCGGAACCAGCCGCCCATCTGCGTGCCGGTATTGCCCATCAGCAGGCATTTTGTATTGAAGTTGGCAGCGGCGAATTCGTCGATCAGCTTCTGGCCGTCGCCCTCGTAAAACCAGGCGTTTTGCTGGCGAGAATTCAGACTGAACGGAGAAGCGCAAAACAACGCCCAGGTCGGGTCCTTGCCGATAAAGTAATACTGCGCGCTGTGACCCATCTCGACCGTGCCGTTCTGGACGGCGTCGAGTGCTTGCAGTGCCGGCACGATCTCGCCGCCGGCAAAAACCTGGATTTGGAATTTGCCGTCGGTTGCTTCGGATACGATTTTGGAGAAGGTCAAGCAGGCGCCGAACAGCGTATCGAGCGACTTCGGCCAGCTCGTGGTCAGACGCCATTTCAGTTCCGGCATGGATTGGGCGATCGCCGGCATGGCGACCGCCGTGCCCGCAAGTCCGACGCCCGCGGTTTTCAAGAATTGACGACGTTTCATATGACGTTCTCCCCCTCCTTGGCGGAGCCGGTCGCGGCGCCGCGTGGCCTGATAGCAGGCTCTGACCCCATTTTAAGGGCCTTCCGCGAAGGCGTGAAGCGCAAAGGACGTGGAATCGAAAGTCACACCCTAGGTGGCAAAGCCGCTTTTCCCGTGCTGTGCCGCTAAGTCGCAGGCTGTGCCGAGGACGGCCCGCCGCCGGCCGCCGCATCAGCCTTTATTTCTTCTCTTCCAGGAGCGCCAGCTTGCCCGCGAGCCAGCGCGTGGTCGGCGCCTGGATCAGGATCGTCATCAGGATGGCGATAAAAGTGACCGAAGCGATCATCTGCGCGCCCGGCGCCTTCATGCCGAGCAAGATGCCAGCGAGCGCAGCAGGAATGACGCCGGTCTCCCGCGTCCAACACATGAACAGCATCTCATTGAGGCTCCACCGCGCGCGGCGATCGGGTAGCGCGCACGCAAACACCGTGATCGGCCGCGCCACGAGCATGAAAATTATGACCACGAGGATGCCGCCGGCCAGGTAACGATTCATCAAGCCGAAATCGACCTGGCTGCCGAGCAGGATGAAAATAAATAACCGCATGATTAATGCGGTCGTCTCCACGTATTGATCGAGTCGCTGCGCCTCGGCCCTGCCCATTTTGAATCCGAAAGAATCCTTATTTCCGAGCATGATGCCGAAAACGAATACCGCCATGAAACCGCTCGCGCGCAAACCGTCGGCCGCAAAATACGCGCCAATGACCGCCATGATTGTCACCACCGGCGCGTATTCCAGAAAAAAACCCCAGCGCTCGTGCGCGATCAGCAATGCCGCGAGGTAACCAAGCGCGGCGCCGGCGGCGATGCCGATCGTCGCCTCCGTCACCAATTCAAATAAAGACGACGTCAACGAAAACTCCCCCGTGCCCATCGCGACCGTCAACACTCCGAAGGTGACGATGGCGCCCGTTGCGTCGTTGAAAGCCGACTCGCTCATGATCATTTGCGCCACGCGGTCGCGAACGTGGACTTGGCGAAAAATCGGCACCAAAGTCGCCGGATCGGTCGACGCCAGCGTCGCGCCGAGCAACGACGCCACGATCCAGGGAACACCGAGAAGAAAATGTGCTGCCGTGCTGGTGATAGCTGCGGTAATCACCACGCCGACGGTTGCGATCACGAGTATCGTAATCCACACTTGCTTCATCACATTGAAGCGAAGCGACGCGCCGCCGTCGAAAAGGATGTAGCTGGCGCCGAACAGCAAGAGAATTTGATAGAGCGCGGAATCGGCTTTGATGTCGATGAGACCCAAGGCCTGCGGCCCGATCAACATGCCCGCTAAAAGAAAAACGGCGACGTCGGGAATTTTTGTCTTTTGCGCGAACAGCCCAGCAATCGTGCCAACGGCAAGAACAAGCCCGCCGGACATCAGCGTGTGCTTGGCAATTTCAACTGAAGCCGACTGGTCCAATTGCCCCCTCCAATCGCAAGAACGTGCGCAAAAACTTGGCGCAAAGAGCTCGCGGCCAAGCGGAGCCCGAGAAAGATATAGCAAAATTCCGCGAGTCATCGTCAGCGCATGCACTGCAACAAGCCCGATGAAGGGGTCGACGGCCCTGTGCTGACCAAAGGGGCATTCGCCATCAGCCGCGCCTCGGCTAGGCGGCGGCACGGTGGTTTTGACGCCCGTATTCAACGCCATCGGTGCCGCCCAGACCGACGCGACCGTCGCCGCCGACTATCACGCCTGAGCGCGCGTTGCCGAAGCTCCCTTGATCGTGGCAAATTACCCTAGCCGCGCAGTGCCAACTGCACTGTCGTGTTCATGCGCTGACCGCACTGTCGAGGGAGAAAAATATGGCCTGGGTCAAGGCGACGGATATCGCATATGGGCGCTTTAAGGCTCCCGATCTCGACATCATGGAGGAGTTTCTGACCCGGTTCGGCTTGCAGCGTACCGAGCGGACCACCAACGCGCTCTATATGCGCGGCACCGATCCTAATCACCACATTCATGTCACGGAGAAAGGCGATCCGAAATTCGTCGGTCTTGCTTATTACGCCGAGAGCGAAGACAACCTGAAGCGATTGGCCAAGGCGCCGGGCGCCTCAGGAATCGAAAATATCGACGAGCCCGGCGGCGGTAAGCGGGTCCGGCTGCGCGAGCCCAACGGCTATCAGATCGAGGTGGTTTGCGGCATCGCGCCGGTGCCGGGAATCCCGGTGAAGCGGCAGAAGCTCAATTCCGGCGAAGCGCCGCTGTCGCGGACCGGTGAATTGATGCGACTGCCCAGGGGACC
>CATPBC010000270.1 GCA_955652195.1 uncultured Xanthobacteraceae bacterium
CGCTTGGTTTAGTCGCGCTGACTTTCGCCTCGGTCAATATTTTTGGCGGCTTTCTGGTGACGCAGCGCATGCTCGGCATGTTCCAGAGAAAGCAGAAGTGACAGTATGAGCGCCGATCTCGCCGCGCTTTGCTATCTGGTTGCCGGCGCGCTTTTCATTCTGGCGTTGCGCGGCTTGTCCAATCCGGAAACAAGCCGGCGTGGGAATTTGTTCGGCATGATCGGCATGGTGATCGCGATCGCCACGACGCTCGCGTCGCATCCGCCAGCGAGCTATGCCGCATGGGGTCTGGTCGCACTCGGCATGGCACTGGGCGGTGGCACCGGCGCGGTGATCGCGCGGCGCGTGCCGATGACCTCGATGCCGGAATTGGTGGCGGCCTTTCACTCGCTGGTCGGTATGGCGGCGGTGCTGGTCGCCGCCGGCGCGCTCTACGCCCCCGCCGCGTTAGGCATCGGCAGCGAAGGCGCCATCCACGGGCAAAGCCTGATCGAAATGTCGCTTGGGGCCGCTATCGGCGCCATCACCTTCACCGGCTCGGTGATCGCCTTTCTCAAGCTGTCCGGCCGCATGAGCGGCGCGCCGATCATCCTGCCGGCGCGGCACGCGATCAATATCGCGCTCGCGCTCGGACTGGTCGCTCTGATCGTCTGGTTTTTCGAAGTGCAGCACCATCTCGCCTTTTGGCTGATCGCGGCGGTGTCGTTTCTGCTCGGTGTGCTGATCATCGTCCCGATTGGCGGCGCCGATATGCCGGTCGTGATCTCGATGCTCAATTCCTATTCCGGTTGGGCGGCCGCCGGCATCGGTTTCACGCTGGGCAATTCGGCACTGATCATAACCGGCGCGCTGGTCGGTTCGTCGGGCGCGATCCTGTCCTACATCATGTGCAAGGGCATGAACCGCTCGTTCATTTCGGTGATCCTCGGCGGCTTCGGCGGCGAGGTCGCAGGCCCGGCCGCGCATGCCGCCGACCGGCCGGTCAAGATCGGATCGGCAGAGGACGCAGCCTTCATTCTCAAAAACGCCGGCAAAGTCATTATCGTGCCGGGCTACGGCATGGCGGTGGCGCAGGCGCAGCACGCGTTGCGTGAAATGGCGGACAAGCTCAAGGCCGAAGGGGTCGAGGTGAAATACGCCATTCATCCGGTCGCCGGACGCATGCCGGGCCACATGAACGTGCTGCTCGCCGAGGCCAATGTTCCCTACGACGAAGTATTCGAGTTGGAGAACATCAACTCGGAATTCCCACAAGCTGACGTCGCTTATGTGATTGGCGCCAACGACGTCACCAATCCGGCCGCGGAAGACGATCCGAAATCGCCGATCTACGGCATGCCGGTGCTGCAGGTCTGGAAGGCCGCCACCGTGATGTTCAACAAGCGCTCGCTGGCGTCCGGCTATGCCGGAATCGACAATCCGTTGTTTTATCGCGACAACACGATGATGCTGCTCGGCGACGCCAAGAAGATGACGGAAGAGATCGTCAAGGCGATCTAGCGGGACGATATTGGGTTCAATAAGCCTCTATCGTCATTGCGAGCCAACGGGTCCGGCCCGACCCGCCTTCGCTCGCTCGGCGAGCTACGGCGGGTATGAGTCCGCCGAAGCGCGGAGCGCGAAGACGGAAGTGGGCCGGCCCGATGGCAAGCTCCACGAAGCAATCCAGAAGCTCGGCGCAAGAATTGGATTGCTTCGTCGCTATTGCTCCTCGCAATGACGACGTCCTTTCGCCTGACGCTGCGGCTTGCCGCGGTTGGGGGTATCGTGATCGTCGCGGCTCTGCTCTATCACGGCCTGCGCGATCGCTTTTTTCTGCCGGAATGCGATTCGGAACGCGCCAAGCAAACGCTTGCGGACGTGCTCAAGCAGCTCAAGCTCGAACCGGTGCGCTATGAGCCGATCACGGTGGTATCGAGCAGTAAAACGCAAGTCGTATGCAACGCGACCTTACCGCTGCCGGACGGCGGCGGCGTCGCGGTCGACTACAGCTTTTATTGGCAGGGCAGCCAGGCCAACATGAAATATTCGGTGGCGCGGAAGTAAACAAACGCAGCGTCAATGGAACTAAGCGATCGTTTCTTTTTGTCGGTCAATGGTCCATCGCACAGAAAAGGACAGGGCGCGGAAGCTTGTTGCAGGTTGGCCGACCGTCTGGATGTTGCGTATCGGTGCAGGCGTCGGAAAAGTCGAGTCAAAGCCGCGCATCATGAAGGCGGCTTGCCATAACCTCCCGCGGTCGGCGTCTGGATTATGATCGCTTCGCCGGCGTCGATCACGGTGGCGTCACAGCCATGCAGCTTTTCCATCCGGCCGTCCTTGCGCCGCACCCAGTTTTCGCCGACTTGCCCATCGCCGCCGGCGGCCAAGCCGAACGGCGGGACACGGCGATGGCCTGACAGAATGGTGCATTCCATCTTTTCCAGAAAGCGGATGCTGCGGCGGACGCCGTCGCCGGCCTTCCATCGCCCCCGCCCGCCGGAATCTTTACGGATGTGGAAGTCTTCGAGCAGGACCGGATAGCGAAATTCCAGAACTTCCGGATCGGTGAGCCGCGTATTGGTCATATGGGTATGCACGGCGTCGGTGCCGGGAAAGCCGGGACCCGCCGGCGAGCCCGAGCAGATCGTTTCGTAATACTGATATTGCGCGTTACCGAAATTGAGATTGTTCATCGTACCCTGCGCCGCCGCCATGGCGTCGAGCGCGCCGAACAGGCAGTTGGTGACCTCTTGCGAGGTCTCGACGTTGCCGGCGACGACCGCGGCAGGAAATTCCGGCGACAGCAGCGATTTTTTTGGAATGACAATGCGGATCGGGCGCAAGCAGCCGGCATTCATCGGGATGTCGTCATCGACCATGACGCGGAATACGTAGAGCACGGCCGCGCGCGTTACCGGCTCGGGCGCATTGAAGTTGCTTGGCTGCTGGGGGCTCGTGCCA
>CATPBC010000271.1 GCA_955652195.1 uncultured Xanthobacteraceae bacterium
AGAGCATTGAAACGAGGAGGTGCAACCATGAAGAAACTTGTTTTGGTTGCGGGCGTGCTGATCGCCGCCACATCGGCGGCCAGGGCGCAAGGTTACGTCTATTACGGCAACCCATACGGCTACGGCTTGGGAGTTTACGACTACAGCGCCGGTAGCTACCCCGGAATCTATGCCTATGTGCGGGAGCCATACGCGGCACCACCCGGCTTCTATTGGGACGGCACCGCTAGCAATTGGCTGTACTACAGGAGCAGCGGACCGGGGCGAGGCAACAACGAGGAATCGACGCGTTGAGCGTAACAAAAATCATAATCGTGTTGGTTCTCCTCGCCAGCGTTGCGGCAACGGTGAATCTGACGCCAACGCCAAGCTCCGCGCAGAGCCAGCCTAATTACGGACCGAACTCGCCGGGTGGCGGCGACACTTATGGTGAGCCGTATAGCGGCACTGCCGCGGCGCGAAGGAAATCGGGTGGCTGGTAGGCTGTGAGTCAAATATAGCCTTCGACACGCATTGTGTCGGTAAGCCCCGGTCCTCGCGGGCCGGGGCTTCCGCTTGCTGCGGATCGCGCGACATTTGACTTTCTTTGGTTGCCTCGATCAATGACGCCATCGTCGGGGGAAGCCATGGCGTCGGGGGCGCAAAAGAGCCGATTGAGCATTGCGGTGGTTGGACTGGGCAGCGTCGGCGGCGGCGCGGCCGGCAGCCTCGCTGCCGCTGGCCGCCACGACATTTTGGCCTGCACGCGCCAGCCGATCGCGCGGTTTACGCTCGAACGGGCGGAAGGAACGGTCGAACTGCCGCTCCCCGTCTTGACCGATCCGGCGCAAGCGAAGCCGGTCGATTGGGTGCTGCTCTGCACCAAGACACATCAGACCGCGGCTGCCGCGTCGTGGCTGGCGCGGCTGTGCGCGCCGGCGACCCGCGTCGCGGTGATGCAGAATGGCATCGATCATGTGGCGCGCGTGGCGCCGCTCGCCGGCGGCGCGACTATCGTGCCGGTGCTGGTCTATTACAACGGCGAGCGGCTTGCGCCCGACCGCGTGCGACTTCGTCATGCCGGCTCATACGACGCCGTAGTCGCCGATGACGAGCCGGGTCGCGCTTTCGTCGACCTGTTCGAGGGCACGCCGCTTCGCATCGTCCGCAGCGACGATTTCGCCACGCTGGCCTGGCGCAAGCTTCTTATCAACGCGGTCGCCAATCCGATCACCGCGCTGACCATGCAGCGGCAGGCGGTACTGCGCCGTCCCGATGTGCAGGAATTGTGCCGCGGAATTCTCGGCGAAGCAATTGCGGCGGCGCGCGCCGAGGGCGCGCGGTTTGCCGAAGATGAAATCGCGCGCACGATCGCGACGCTGTTTAATTTTTCCGGCGAGCTCGGCACCTCGATGTATTTCGATCGCCTCGCCGGACGGCGGCTCGAAGTCGAAGCGCTTACTGGCGCGATTGTCGCCGCCGGTGAACGGCACGGCATCGCGATGCCGCTCAACCGAGCACTGCTTACGCTGCTGCGCGCGATCAATGATGCAACGGCGGCTAAAGCATGATCCCGAAAAGTGGAGACCGGTTTCCCGCCTGCGCGAAGCCCCGGCAAGTTCGCCGTTCGTTTGATGCTTCGGCGGGCGAAGGCAGGTCGGAAAAAGATCATGCTCGAAGAGAAAGCTGGAGCGGGATGATGGTTCGAAGGAATCTCATCCCGTAAAATCGAATTTAACCGTTGAAAATAGAATTTAATGGCGGACCATCGGTGCATCGGTTAGCTCGTTAATGAAGCAGCTCTCGACGCGCGCTTTCACAGACAGCGAACCGACTGAGGTGGTTATGAGCACCGAATTGACTTTTGCCCCGAGTGGATTTCCGCCCCGAACTAGGTTCGTTCTCGTCAATTACCGCGTGCCGCGCGACGATGAACATTGCGCGTTGTGTGAGGGCATTATCGAGAACGGCTATGTGCGCGATGTTCGCACGCGTCTGATCTACTGCGATGTGCAGTGCTTGGCGGGAGGAGCGTACCCGTCACAAAAAGTCGCGTGAGAAAGGCGTCATGAGCCCGATTTCTTTAAGGCCACGTGGATGGGCTAGCACTTGCCTTTTGAAACCAGCCAAAGGAGTTCCCCATGAAAATCTACGGCATCGTCATCGTCCCGGCCGGCATACTCGCAACAGCCACCGCAGTTGCGATGTTAGCTGCGCATGTCGGAGATCGGACGCCAACGCTTGATCCCGGTTTTGTGCCGAACACGGGTCAGATCAATCTCGGTCATGCGGCCGCGCCGTGGAGAGATGCACTGCCACAAGACCAACAACCGTCCGAGGAAGAAGCTCGCGCTGCGCTGATGATGCCAGATGATGGGTCCGGATCTGTGGGAGGCCCTGGGCCGCTCGGCGCCACCATGGAAACCATGCCGGAGAAATTCTCGCAACGGAATGAATTGCTCGACCATGTCCCAACAACGGCTTGGCCGCTGCCGCTCGACAAGCAGCAGCGCCAGCAGATTTACGAGGCGGTAATGGCCGACAATTCGCAGCCAGCTGCCGGCGCGGCGGCGCTCAAACCCGGCAGCTTCCTGACATTCGCGGAAACGCGCGATGAGCACCCGCTGCCACAGGCTGTGGCCGGTATAGACGGGCTGCAGGGACTGACATACGTGAAAGGCAAGGACAAGGTTCTTCTGGTGCGGGCACCGAACGCAATCGTCGTCGACGAGATCACCATGTGACTGCAGAGCGTGAGCGCCCCTTACAACGTAAGGTGTCGTTATCCGTCGAGATGCCGGCATCTATAGCAATAAACGGCAGTGGGACGCTTAGAAGGACAAGCCAGAGAAAGAAGCGGTTCTCGACGCGGCACATCGACATGCACGCACCGCTTTAATGCTACAACTGCAAGCTACTTTGGAGCGTTCCCACGCGAAGGAAGAACACCAACCTTTGCATCGCGCCCGGCGGCGAGTCATTATCAAGTAATGGGCAGAGACGATTCGAGGGACCGGTCGCGAGAGGGCTGGCGAGACACGCCCGGAAGAAACACGACCAGGACGCGGCGCGAGCCCGACGCGCGCGCTGCAGCGGAGAGAGCGTTCAAGGCGGCGACGACCAAGCCGGTCGAGGGTCCGCCAAAAGCGCCCGCCCCGTTACCCACTGGGAAGGAAACCGTGACGCTCCGCATCGACCGCGATGTGCTCGACCACTTCCAGGCGGACGGCCCGGGCTGGCAGGACCGTATCAACGCGGCGCTGCGCAAGGTCGCAGGCAAGTAGCGCGCCGATCAGCGCGCCGACCTAGGGCTGCCGATCTGACGCGATTTGTGGATGATGTTGTGAAAGGACGTTGTGAACAGACGCGAGCCGCTTAATGCGCGGCAGCGGCGGCGACCGGCGCTTGCCGATTTTCCATGTGGGCGATGTTGTTCTTGACCGCCTTCTGGACTTTCTCGAACGCCCGCACCTCGATCTGGCGCACGCGCTCGCGCGATACGCCGAACTCATCTGCCAGCTCCTCGAGCGTGATCGGCTCGTCGGCCAACCGGCGCGCTTCGAAGATCCGGCGCTCGCGGTCGTTAAGCACTGTCAGCGCTTCGCCGAGCGCCTTGTGCCGGTTCTGCGATTGCTCGCTTTCGGCAAGCCGGCTCTCTTGGCTGGCGCTCTCATCGACCAGCCAATCCATCCATTCGCCGGAATCGCCTTCTTCGCGGATCGGCGCGTTGAGCGACGCGTCGCCGCCGAGCCGGCGGTTCATGTCGATGACGTCCTGCTCGGTGACGCCGAGCCGCTTGGCGATGAGCTTGACCTGATCGGGGCGCATGTCGCCCTCATCCAGCGCCGAAATCCGGCTCTTCGCC
>CATPBC010000272.1 GCA_955652195.1 uncultured Xanthobacteraceae bacterium
CAGCGAGTCCCTCCGCAACCAGCTATCCCACAACGTAATTTTCTCTGCCGCCCTCGTACCACCACGAAATCTCTGACTTATCGGCCTATAATCGATCTTTCCCCTCTACGATAAAGTGTTGCGTCGACCGGTTGAGCTGGCAGCAATTCCGGACATCCGGTGGAGCGGCCCAACGCAAAACAGGCTCAGTGAAATATGCGATGCTCAACGCTTAGATACAGCGAACGCTCTATGGAGTACTCAGCGCACTTGTCGTAACCAGCATTCCCCGGCAGGCCAGCGCTTGCTTCAATTCTCGGATTGCGCTGTCCGCGGTCGCGGAACTGTTGGCCTGTTCCATGCGGCGAAGCAGCACCTTCAGAGCAGGCTCCTTGTCCCTGATCACCCACCTGCGCGCAAATATCTTGGCCTCGTGGAAACTCGCTATCCGGACGACTTGGGTGGCGCCGGCAAAACTGGCATCGAAATAATCGCTCGGGGGCAGGGACATCCGATCACCTCAGATTGAGATCGCTACCGTGGAGCGGCAGACTGAGGATTACAATCGCGTTGCTGTAATGACCCCCACTACTTTCGAATTATTTTTCTCCGCTATCGATTGCCGTTGAAAGTGCTTGCAAAAAAGAAAGCCGCCGTGAGCCGCCGCGCCTCATCGCGCTCGGCGGATTTGCGGTGGAAAGGTCGGAAGATGCAAATGAGGCGACATCAAATGAGGCGACATGCCGTCTACCCTGATGTGGCGTCCTTATGTAACCTCCAATAGGAGAACATTATGAGGGCACTGTATATTTTAGCGGCAATCGCCGGAATGTATCTCCCGACTTCTGCGGTGGCACAAGTTCCGTTACAGACACTGCGAACCTGCCTTGACATTGAAGATCAAAGCAAAGAACGCCTGGACTGTTATGATGAAAAGGTGGCGCCAGCACCCAAACAGGTTTCTGCTCCAGCCAAGAAAGTGGAAGATTGCCGCTTCGTAAAGGAAGAGGATGAGCGTCTTAACTGTTTCAATCGGTTCGTGAATCCTCCACCGAAAAAGAATACAGCTCAGCAAAAGCGCAAAACGCCCTAGAGCGGCGGGAATCGGCATGAGGCCACGGGTATTCAGCGGCCCCAACCTTCCCCGGCCTCACGCCTGACTGCTGGCGGCATTGGGTTTTCGCCTTCACTCGATACCTTCACAGCCAAGCCGGCACGTCTAGCGGAAGATTATCGGGCCATCCCCCTCGTACCACAGGCGCTTGCTGCATGCGGCGTAACAACAGAGTGCCTTCGACCACGTCTAATTTCATGACAAGCGCGAGCAAGCTGGGCGGCGATTCCTTGGAGACTCGATAGCGTTCCCTGAGGCTCCACCCAATCCGTTCAGTGGTGAGAACCCAGGCAGCCGCCTCGTACGGCGAGCGATCCTTTGCCAGCATCAGGCACCCCGACGTTTGGCACCCTCACGCAACACTAGGCTAATCAGGGAACCCAAAGCTCGTTCCCCGACCCCCGGCCACAATTTGCTCTACATTCGGCGCGGGCGGCCAAAACCGGACGCGACGCGGTCGAATCATGAAGTCCGCGATTACCCGGAAAGCGGAAATATCTGCGTGTTGATGGGGGGATCCGCCCGGTCAACGAATTCCGAGTTCCCGCTCGATCGCGGCGAAGCTCCTAAAGCCGGGGATGGTATGCAGGCTATGGATCGCGGCCCGGGCGTCGCGGCCGGCTCTTTGTCCTGAAGCGAGGTGCAGACCGACCGTTATGCCAGCGCTCGGCGCGACAGTGATGAGAACACCGAAGTCGTCGCCGCCGCCGTGAAGGGACACCCAAGGGGATTCGCGAAGCGGATAGGAGGCCGTGGCATCGTACCAACAGGTCGGTGAAATTCGCATTTGGAAATGTAGTTCGTGGTTTGACCGATCGAATGCGTCGGGCTCCTCGCCTGGATTCGAGAAACTCGCGACAAACTGTTCGTAGGTTTTTGATTTTAGGCCGTGCGTGATGAGAGTGACCATGCGCGCGAGCAGCTTAGCGCGCTTCTCGACCGCCCGTTTGCGTCCCCAGCCGAACATCGCGCCGCTTCCTGCTATGTCTCCACGGTACGAATTTATCACAGCAAGTGATCAGCGCGCCGGGAGCTTTGTTCAAGACGCCGCCGGTAAATGCCGCTTTTCCAACTTAGTCGCCGACTGTCTGTACAATTATGGGACGCTGATTGGGCGTACCTTATTCTAACGTCGGGGCATCGAACAAACGGATCAGCAATACGATAGCCGCTGTAAAAGCTGAAAACATACGCGAGGGCAGCACGACCGATTACCGGGCGGGAACTGCCTTCGGACAATTCGACTGCAGAGTCTGCATCGCGGTGCTAATGTCGGTCAGCGGAATCACACCATGGAGTGAGCGGCGGTTCTCCGAGATCGATACCGCAAGCTCAGGCACGGACTGCCAAGCGGCTTCGACTAGCGCAGATGCTTTCTCTGGGAGAAGCACCAAAACTCCTGGTGTCATCACGCTTGCAATGAATTCTGTGGTCGTCGCGCCCGCCACGACAGTCACTTTGGGGTGCGTGCGCAGCGGCAATGGTACGATTAGAACGACCAGGACTTGTGTGGTGGCACCCTCGCCACAACGGAGCATCAGGCCTGCAATGTCCTGATCGGATCCGGTTGTATTTGCAATTTTCGCGATCGAGATCGAGTCTGGACCGCCAGCCGGATTCGGCGTTCGCGCAAGCTGCCAAGTTCCAGGCTCCGCCGGCTGCTGCTGAGGAACATTGGTAGACGGTCTGGAATTTTCTTCCTTTTCGCAGCGCACCCGCGCCCGCTCGTCTTTAATGCGTCTGCAGTGCTCGACTTCGCTGTTCAACTTCGTCGGTTTTCCAGAATCCTGACAAAGCGCGGCGGTTGTTGTGCTCATCCAATAGATGCAGATTGCTGCCGCAAGACCCAATGTGACATGCGCTCGAGTGGAAAACCTACGCATGATAAATGACCTGTCTTCGTGCCCCATTCAAATAGCGAGCGAATGCGGCATTTAACTGACGCTATTCGAAGTACGGCCCGGCCAACTTGATCACTTCGGCAGAGTTGAGCGAAGCACTCTGGCGTGCCATTGAAGAAAGAGGCGTTGAATGTTGCTTGCGCTAACCGGCGCTACCGGCTTCATCGGGCAATACTTACTGCGTGAATTGCCCAAGCGCGGTTACAAGCTGCGCGTCTTGCTGCGCAACCCGCCTTCGATGCCGATGCAATGTGCGAGTGCGGTAATCGGCGACCTCGCTCGGCCGCGAAATATGTCAGCAGCGCTCGAGGGAGTGGATGCAGTGATCCACTCGGCAGGGTTCACGCACGGCATGTCGGGCGTTCCGGAGGACGACTACCGGTCGCTGAACACTGAGGCCACGATCAGGCTTGCCCGAGTCGCGCGGCGGGCCGGCGCCAAACGTTTCGTTTTTCTTTCTTCGATTCGTGCCCAATGCGGACCGGCGGCCGACACGGTTCTGACTGAGACCGACGATCCGAATCCGACCGATGCTTACGGAAGATCCAAACTCGCAGCAGAACGCGGCTTGGCAGAACTCGACCTCGACTGGGTGTCACTGCGAGCAGCGCTGGTCTACGGACGTGGCGTCAAGGGCAACATGGCGCAACTAATGCGACTCGCTCGATCCCCATTTCCGCTGCCACTACGCAGCATCGTTGCCAGGCGCTCGCTGCTTGCAGTGGAAAACTTATCAACGGCCTGCGACACCGTGCTGAGGGTTCCGGGACCCCTGCGACGAGCTTTCATTGCCTCCGATGTAGAGGCGTTGACGGTCGGGGAAATGATCACCGCCATGCGGCAGGGACTTGGACGGCAGCCGAATATTTTTCCACTTCCGCCGGTGATACTAGAGCTCCTGTTCCGCTGGATTGGCCTAGAAGAGGTATACCATCGGTTCTCAGGGTCGCTCATTGCCAACCCCTCAGCCTTGATTGATTTGGGCTGGACACCGCCAGTGGCCACTCCAGTTGGACTCCAACACTTGATGTATGCGAGCGTGTCGTGAAGACGAACCACATTGTTGCTCCCGGTCGCGGGATGTCCGCTAAGGGTCTTGTGTCACGAGTAACGCCGGTCCAAACGGCGATGCGTAACTGTACGAGAGATGAAGGAGGGCCCTTCGAGATCGGCAATCAGGTGTTGATCTCAAGCCACCGCAAGCTGCTATCGTCAAAAGCGATGGTGGTGAGCGTTGCGGAAAACCGGAACGAGATTCCGGCAGGCAAGATTGAGAGAGGCGAGCGTAAGCAAACCGTCGGTGAAGTGTCGAAAGCGGATTAGACGATGTCAAAACCGGGGGCTGACCCTTCTCCCGGGATAA
>CATPBC010000273.1 GCA_955652195.1 uncultured Xanthobacteraceae bacterium
CCCTTTGATTCCGAAGTTCGCATGAGAGCGTGCCGATAAAGCGTGCGAACTTCGGAATCGGGACACTAGCGCGAGTTCCTTGCAGCTAGCGCCCTGGCCTACCATATTTATTCACGTCGACGCGGAAGCCTTCCGCCCGGCAGGGGTGCCGCAAGGGCCCCGCAAAGTCGCTTATAACCAAGGGCTTTGGAGCCATGTCCAGGGTGCCGTCGCTTTCGAGTCCATTTTTGCTCGGCTTCGATGAGATCGAGCGCGTGCTTGATCGAGTCGGAAAGGCGGCCGACGGCTATCCACCGTACAATATTGAACGAGTTCCGCGCGAGGGGAACAGGCCGGAGCGCTTGCGCATTACCCTTGCGATCGCCGGGTTCACGCGCGATCAGCTCGAAGTCACTGTAGAGGAGAACCAACTCATCATTCGCGGTCGCCAGCAGGACGACAAAAGCCGGCAATACATTCACCGCGGCATCGCTGCGCGCCAGTTCCAGCGCACGTTCGTGCTGGCCGACGGAATGGAAGTTTCGGGTGCAGACCTGAAAAATGGATTGCTATCGGTTGACCTCGTTCGCCCAGAGCTGGAGCGCGTCGTTAAATCGATTTCAATCAAAGAGTGCGATTAATAAGGCAAAGACTCGACCAAGGCCAGAAAGGAGTCGAGCGCCATGAACGATATGAACAGTGCTGAAAACAAATTTGAAATGTCGGCCGAGGCGCTCGCGCATCTCGGCGACGGCCGCATTGCTTACGTCAAAATAATCCGGTCCGAAGACGTCCGCGCATTGTTTCCACAAGCCGACGTGCCGCAGATGGCGCCCGGTCAGAAGCTGTTTGCGCTGCACGCTGCCGATGGCACGCCAATCATGCTCACCGACAGCCGCGAGGCCGCGGTTGCCAACGCCTGGAGTCAGGAACTCGAGACCGTGAGCGTGCACTGATCAGGAATCGGTAATCAGCTATCAGCAATCAGGAGCAAGCTCAGAGAGGTCGCGAGATTTCGCGACCTCCTCTTTGTGTCTGATTACTGAATACCGATTAACTGATTCCTGATTAGGCGGCACTTGCCGAAGGCATGGCCAGAACGGCATAGAGCGATTCGGCATCGTGAGTAGCGCGCAATTTGTGCACAACAGTCTGATCTCGCAGCAGGCGCGCAATGCGCGCCAAGGCTTGGAGATGATCGGCGCCGGCCGCTTCCGGCGCCAATAACAGAAAGACCAGGTCGACCGGCTGATTGTCCAAAGCGTCGAAATCCACAGCCCGGTCAAGCCGCGCAAACAATCCGAACAATCTGGTCAGAGTCGGCATTTTCAGGTGTGGAATGGCAATGCCATTGCCAATCGCCGTGGTGCCGAGCTTTTCCCGCTGTATCAACAGGTCGAAGATCGCCCGCTCGTTCTGCCCAGTGAGCATGGCTGCGCGCGCCGCAAGCTCCTGGAGCACCTGTTTCTTGTTATTGACCTTGAGCGCCGGGAGAATCGCGTTTGGCGCGATCAGATCGTTGAACCGCATGAATGGAACCTGAGGAAAAGAAGCTTTTTGCCAGCGCCGATTTCGAGGGCGTGATGTTCCCGGCAACCGGTGCCGACGTTCCGGGGTCGTGCTTAAAGGCGGCGGACCATAGGGAGCGTCTGCAAGCGCGTCAATGGGCATTCAGCGAGGAAAAAGCCGCGGGATCGATCCAGCCGAAATGTCCGTCCGGCCGCCGATAAACAACGTTTATTCCGCCATGCGCGGCGTGACGAAACACCACGACAGGCGCGCCGGTCATGTCGAGTTCCGTCACCGCCTCGCTGACCGAGAGCTGTTTCAACGTTGTCTTTGATTCGGCAACGATGACCGGTGTGAAATCGCCGACCTCCGCTTCATTGTCGTGTTGCGGCGCCTCGATGACATAGCTTGCAGCATCAATAGAAGCTTCTGCCGCAGCTCGCGCCGGACGGTGCTCCTTGAGCCGGCGGTGATATCGGCGCAGTCGTTTTTCGATCCGCAGCGCCGCTTGATCGGCACTGGCATAGGCGTCCGGAGCCATGCCTTCGGCGTGCAGCGTTATCTTGGAGTCGAGGTGAATGGCGCACTCAGTACGAAAGCCAAACCCGTCTTTTGCCAGCGTGACATGCCCGGAATAGCCGCCGTCGAAATACTTGCCCAGGGTTTCCGCTATCCGCGCGCCGATTCGCTTTCGCAAAGCATCGCCCAAATCGAGGTTTTTCCCTGACACGCGAAATGGCATGACAGCCTCCTCGAAATGACTGGAAATCGCCGAGTTGCTTCTTTTGAACTAGGCACTGCACAGCGCTGCGTCAACGTGCTGGCATTGCGTATGCAGGGGTTCCCCACGCCGGCCGTCAGCCAACAACCGCGGTCTGCTTTTCTCGCCGACGCTGCACCGAGGAAGGAATCCGCATGGCCTCGCGGTACTTCGCCACTGTGCGCCGCGCGATATCGATGCCGGCGTCGCGCAGTTTGTCCACAATCGTGTCGTCCGACAAAATATCGGAAACGCCTTCCGCATCGATCAATTGCCGTATGCGGTGACGCACCGCCTCGGCGGAATGGGCTTCGCCGCCGTGCGCCCCGGCGATCGCCGAAGTGAAGAAATATTTCAGTTCGAAAATACCGCGGCTGGTCGCCATGTATTTATTGGCGGTAACCCGCGACACGGTCGATTCATGCATGCTGATTGCTTCGGCCACGGTCTTGAGGTTGAGCGGGCGCAGATGCTGGACACCGCGGGCGAAAAAAGCGTCCTGCTGCCGGACGATTTCGTTGGCGACTTTTAGAATGGTCCGCGCGCGCTGATCGAGGGCGCGAACGAGCCAGGTGGCGTTCTGCAAGCATTCCGCAAGATAAGACTTTTCGGTATCGCGTCGCGTGCGGCCTGAAACCTTCGCATAATAGGTCTGGTTGAGCAGCACCTTCGGCAACGTATCGGAATTAAGTTCGACCAGCCACGCGCCGTCCGGAGCAGGGCGGACGAAAACGTCGGGCACAATCGGATGCACGATCGCCGAACCGAAGGCGAGGCCGGGCTTCGGATTGAGCCGCCTGATTTCGGCAATCATATCGGCGAGATCTTCGTCGCTGCCGCCGCAAATCTTCTTCAGTCCAGCGAAGTCGCGCCGGGCGACCAGATCGAGCCGGCCAATCAGGGCGGCCATCGCGGGATCGTAACGATTCCGCTCCTTGAGCTGCAGCGCGAGGCACTCGGCAAGATCGCGCGCGCAGATGCCGGGTGGATCGAACGTCTGTAAAATCGCGAGAACAGCCTCGACCTCGGCGATGCCGGTCCCAAGCCTTTCAGCGGCGGCAGCGAGATCGCCGGTAAGGTAGCCAGATTCGTCGACCAGGCCTACGAGATAGTGGCCGATCATGCGCTGGGCCGGATCGGTGATGGCGAGCGTGACTTGCTCGCGCAGCCACTCCGCCAAGGTCCGCTCCGCTGACACGAACGCTTCGAGATCATATTCGCCGCCGTCGCGGGATCCGGAAGCAGCTCCGGCCCATTCCGAATAGCCCGCCGGCATATCGGCAAGGCGCGAACGCAGCGGCGCGGCCTCGTCGAGCGATGCGTCTTCGAGCGGTTCCTCGCGCGAGTCGTTGTCGGTAGGACCGTTGGCCGCACCCTCCCCAGCAGGCGCTTCTGCGTCCGCGGTCGGACTATCGGGAGCTACACCGTCGGTGGCGCTGCTCGCCGTCGGCTCGTTTTCCGCGCCACGCTCAAGCAGCGGGTTGCGTTCGAGCTCGGCTTCGACATAGGCCGCAAGGTCAAGATTCGACAGCTGAAGCAGCTTGATGGCCTGCATCAGCTGCGGCGTCATCACCAGCGCTTGGCTCTGCCGGATCTGGAGTCTTTGGGTCAGCGCCATGCCGGCCTGCGCGGGTTGGTCCGATTCTTGCTTCTCCGGATTACATCATTGATCGGACACCCGCCAGCCGTTCCGCTGCGCAAATTCCAGCCGTTCTGCTGCGCAAATTATAGGCGGAATTCCTCTCCCAAATAGAGCCGCCTCACGTCAGGGTTGTTGACGATGTCGTCGGCGCGGCCCTCCATCAGCACTTGGCCGGAATAGATGATGTAGGCGCGATCGGTGAGGCCGAGCGTTTCGCGTACATTGTGGTCGGTGATTAGCACGCCAATGCCGCGATTGGTCAGGTGCCGAACCAGCGCCTGGATGTCGCCGACGGCGATCGGATCGATGCCGGCGAACGGTTCGTCGAGCAGCATGTAATTCGGCCGCGTGGCCAGCGATCGGGCGATTTCGACCCGGCGGCGCTCACCCCCGGACAGCGCGATCGCCGGCGTTTTGCGCAATCGCGCAATGTTGAACTCTTCGAGTAGCGCATCGAGATCGCGCTCGCGGCGTCTGGTATCGGGTTCGACCACTTCCAATACGGCGCGGATATTTTGTTCGACGGTGAGGCCGCGGAATATTGATGCCTCTTGCGGCAAATAGCCGATGCCGAGCCGCGAGCGCTGGTACATCGGCAGCTGCGTCACGTCGCAACCATCGAGTTCAATCCGCCCGTCGTCGGCCTTGATCAGGCCGGTGATCATGTAGAACACGGTCGTTTTGCCAGCGCCATTGGGCCCAAGCAGGCCGACCGCTTCGCCTTTGCGCACATAAAGGCTGACGCCCCTGACCACCTTGCGTCCGACAAAGCTCTTGGTCACGCCGTGCACTGAAAGCAGCGCCTTGCGTTCGGGTGGCGCCGCGCCATTGCCATCGGAACGGCGTCGCGACCGCGCGGTCGGACGCTGGCCATTGCCTTTACCAGTCGCTTGACCGGTTCCTTGGCCGATGCGTTGGCCAATGCCTTGGCCGGTCGGCGGCGCGGGCTGGCGCTGCTCTTGGGGCGGGGTGGCAGGAGGCTGGCTCGGCGGCTGAGCTGGGTCAGGCGCAGGAATCGGTGCTGGGGGGCTTTTACTGCGCGCCGTCTCCGGGGAAGGAGTTGGCGGTAGCGGACTCTTGCTGTGCGTCGTCTCCGGTGGCGCCAGGCAGGCTATGTCCAAATAGACGGTGCTGATGGTGCCGCCAATCGATGCGAGGTCGATCGCGTCGTGATCGGCGAACGCCACCCCAGGCGCGGCGGCAGCGCGACGGCGAATACGAAAATATGAGAAAATATCTGGCACCCCGGTCTCGCGATTGCGCCTAGGAATCAAAACCAATGCCGGTTGGCGCGCGGACCATAGCCGATTTCGCTCGGCCACGGTGCAGCTTTACCCTCTTAATTTGGCCGGCCCGGTCCGATGGTCATGAAATTTGACGCACCGCCCTGGCCTTTGCCGGGCTGAATCAGCGCTCGGACTCGCCCCGATCCGGGGCCGCCCGTGCCGGCGCCGGTCGCCCCGGACTCGACCCGGGCATTCCCGGTCTCGGTGTCGACCACAACGCGTTCGCCGTGAATGACGTTCTGGCCCTGGCTGACCACGACATTGCCGCTTAGCGTGATGGTCTTTGTCTTTAGATCGTAAATACCGAGGTCGCCGCTGGCGCTCTGATCTTTGGTAATGACGGTGACCGCGCCGCGCGCTTCGATGCGGCGGATGTTCTGAGCGCCTCGCGGCGCGCCGAGCGGCGATTTGACAGTCGTCGCGCTGGTCGCTTGGGCGGTGGATTCCCCAAGCCCAACTTCTTGGCCGTAGAAGACAACCAGGCTGCGGCACTTCATGGTGGTGTCGCCCTGCACCACCTGCACGTTGCCGGAAAACGTCGCGGTTTTACTTTTGTCATGAACCTCGAGTGTGGCCGCCTCGATCTGTACCGGCGCATCCTTGTTCTCGGCCTGCAGCGATCTTGCTGGGCCTGAACTTGCAGGGCCCGCGTTGGGTGCTTGCCCGAAGAGGCTTTGCGCCGAGGCGAGCGAGCAAACCGGCAACAGTGCCGATATGATTACCATTGCTAACCGCCGCATCGTCACTGCCCGCTCGCTTTGGCGGCATCGGCTGCTGCTCGTTTGCCTGGCTGCAGCGTCATGGCGACACCGCTGAAACGTATGACGCTGCCCCTGTCCACGATGTCGAGCCGCTTGGCGTTGAGGACACCGTCGAGCATTTTCACCCAGACCGGCTTCTCCGATACGACACTGCCTTTGCGCACGTCGATCACAGCCTCACTCAAACGTCCCTCGTAGCCAGTAGAGGAAGTCAGCTCGATATTGTCGTTCAGCGTCAGCATTTCTGTCTTGGAATCATAAATCCCGGACACGGCGGACATTTCGACCATGCTGTTGTCCTGCATTTCCATCTTGGCGTGGAGCTGGTGCAGCTCGACAAGGTTGGGTTTGGTGATGTCCTGCCCGGCGGCGTCCGCGGAAAATTCGTAGGCGCGCGAATCGATCGTGTAGCCAGCCAGGCGCGGCTGCTGCATCGTGATCCTGGTGCCGTGAATGACGAGCTTGCCAAGTTCGCCCGGCAGCCGAAAGCCGCCGATCGGCGGCATGTAATTGATTCCAATCACGGTCAAGAGAACCGCAGCAATCCCGGCGGGCACGCAGATCCGTAACCAACGGACGTGCCGACTGTGGCGCAGCGCCACGCGGTAGCTGCGCTCCAAGTCGCCGCGGGAATTGGCCGAAAATCCTTTCGCCGCGTTTCCGGGGTAGAGAATGGCCAAGCAGTCATCCCTTCACGCCGCCCCTGAATCGGACTTAGACCACGGTTGGGGTCGTGTTGTCTCGCACAAATAGGGCTGCGAATATGGCGTAGTGCGGTGGATTTGAAGTTCCTACAGTTCAGTCGGAAGCTCTCATAGAACTTCAAATCCAAAAACCGCACTAGAATTATACATTTGCTAGGGTCCCTTTGATTCCGAAGTTCGCATGAAAGCATGCCGACAAAGCGTGCGAACTTCGGAATCGGGACACCAGCGAAAGCCGACATTTCAGTGATTTAGCCCGATCGCGCTCAGGAATGGGCGAAAATATCTTCGGCCGCGAAGCCGGCAAGGTCGAGCCGCACCCGATCGGGCAGGAAGCGAAAGCAGGCCGCCGCCAATTGCTCGCGGCCTTCACGCGCCAGCATGGCGTCGAGCCGCTCCTTGAGCGCATGCAGGTGGAGGACGTCTGCCGCGGCATAGGCAACCTGCGCTTCGGTTAATTCCAGCGCGCCCCAATCGGAGGATTGCTGCTGTTTGGAAAGATCCTGGCCGAGCACTTCGCGCACCAGATCCTTCAGCCCGTGCTTATCGGTATAGGTTCGCGCCAGCCGCGACGCGATCTTGGTGCAATAGACCGGCTCGGCCATGATGCCGAACGTCTGTTGCAACACCGCGAGGTCGAACCGGGCGAAATGAAAAATCTTGAGCAAGCTCTTGTCGGCGAGAAGCCGTTTCAAATTCGAGGCCTCGCCGGCGCGTGGTGGAATTTGCACGACGTCGGCGGAGCCGTCGCCCGGCGATAATTGCACCACGCAGAGGCGGTCGCGGCCGACTTCGAGGCCCATGGTCTCGGTGTCGATGGCGACCGCGCCCCGATAGCGCGAAATATCCGGCAAATCGCCGCGGTGCAGACGTATGGTCATGCGGCCGTTATCGCGCGCGATTGCCGGAATTCCAAGGCCCTATTTGGCCGATCGCTCCAAACGGTTGATTTTGGCGGCCTTGTTTTTTGAGTGAGGGTATTTACCGGGCGCCGCGCGCACACGGACAGAAACAGCTCATGTGTTTGCGAGTGGTGCCAAGTGGTACCAAGTGGTGCCCAGGAGAGGACTCGAACCTCCACGCCTCGCGGCGCTAGTACCTGAAACTAGTGCGTCTACCAATTCCGCCACCTGGGCGATGGGCAATGGGCGATTGCGGCGATAGGTAAAAAGCGCATGTCGCCTTGTCAATCGAAGCTGTCAATCGCAGCTGTCGATCCAACCTATCGCTGCACTATACAGCGCAAAACCGATAATGTATCTCGCCAGGCATGGCGCTGCAGAACAGGCTTGAAACGCTTGTCGCCGTGTTTGGCGGCTCGGGCTTTCTCGGCCGTCACGTCGTGCGCGCGCTGGCCAAGTGCGGCTACCGCGTCCGCGTCGCGGTCCGCCGCCCGGAGCTGGCTGGGCATTTGCAGCCGATGGGCCGGGTCGGCCAGATCCACGCCGTCCAGGCCAATCTGCGCTACCCGGAATCGGTCAAAGCCGCGACGCGCGATGCCGACGTCGTAATCAATCTGGTCGGTATTTTATTTGAACGCGGCCGTCAGCGCTTTGATGCGGTGATGACGGCAGGGGCGCAAACCGTGGCACAGGCCGCGAAGGCCGTGGCCGCGCCGCTTATCCATGTGTCGGCGATCGGCGCCGATGAAAACTCTACCTCCCATTATGCTCGAGCGAAGGCGCAAGCCGAGCGGTTGGTACTGTCCGCGCATGATCGCGCGGTCATCGTTCGGCCCTCGATCATTTTTGGGTCAGAGGATGATTTCTTCAACCGCTTTGCCGCGCTCGCCCGCATGTCGCCGGCGCTGCCGCTGGTCGGCGGCGGCCTCACCCGCATGCAGCCCGTCTTTGCCGGCGATGTCGCCGAGGCGATTGCTAAAGCGGTCGACGGCGATTTGCGGCCTGGCGCGACTTATGAGCTGGGTGGCCCTGACGTGCGCACCTTCAAGGAATTGATGCAATTCGTTCTCGCCACCACGCAGCGTCGCCGCGTACTGATACCGGTGCCGTTCACGCTGATGAAGCTGCAGGCGCTGGTCCTGCAATTTTTGCCTAAGCCGCCGATCACTCCCGATCAGGTCGAGCTGCTTAAGCGCGACAATATCGTCTCCGAGGACGCCAAGCGCGACGGCCGCACGCTGGAAGGCATCGGCATCACGCCGGAATCAATCGACGCAATCGTGCCGACATATCTCTGGCGGTTCCGCAAGACCGGCCAATTCAATTCGCATACGGCCTAGCCCGTTCCGCACGCCAAGCGAGTGCACGTTCAGACGTGCGGCACGTCCCCGCCGGCCTCAAGGCTCATATTTGAAGGACAGCGCGACCCGCGTGCGAAAGGCGGTGACTTTGCCGTCTTCGACTTTCATATCCATCTGCGTGACTTCGGCCACGCGGAGATCGCGCAGCGAACCCGCGGCCGTCTCAACCGCGCGCCGGCCGGCATCTTCCCAGGATTTTTCGCTGACGCCGACCACGTCGACAATTCGATAGACGCTTTCCGATTGCTTCTTGGCCATGGATTGATCCTTTCGCGGCCGTTCAATCCCCCGCCCCGGTAGGCAGGACATTTTAGCCGCGAAGGGATCGGCGTCACAGCCCCGCGAACAGCGCCAGGAGCCCCAAGGCGCCGACGGCGATGCGCCACCAGGCGAATAGTGCAAAGCCGTGGCGGGCGACATAACCGAGCAGCGTCTTGACCACGAACCAGCCGCACACGAATGACACCGCGAAGCCGATCGCGATGAGCAGCATGTTGCCGGCGGCGAATTCGGCGCGGCTTTTATACGCTTCGAAGGCGAATGCACCGACCATGGTCGGCATCGCGAGCCAAAACGAGAATTCGGTGGCGGCCCGGCGGTCGGCGCCAAGCAACATCGCGCCGACGATTGTGGCGCCCGAGCGGGATACGCCCGGCACCATAGAGAGGCACTGCATCGCGCCAATTCCTAAATACATGGGCAGGGTAAATTTCGTGGCGTCGTGATAACGCGGCTTGAGCTTGAGCCGATCGATCCACAACAGCACCAAGCCACCGAGAATGAGCATGCTGCAAACGATCCAGACATTGAACAGCACGCCTTTGATC
>CATPBC010000274.1 GCA_955652195.1 uncultured Xanthobacteraceae bacterium
CCGGCGAGCGGAAAAACCGGAATGATCTCGGGAAGCGCGCTCGGCCCTTCGTAGATCGTGTTCATCGGCATGTCGCACTCCACCCTGCGACGGCACCGAACTTCACGGCGTGGACACAACAATCTGAGTATGATCGGTCTCGGAAATCATACGAGACCCGTCATGCTTTAGGCGAACAGGATCGACGACAGCCGCTTGCGTCCTTCGATAGTGGCTTCATCGGTCGGGCCCCATGCGTCGAAAAACTGCACGAGTTGCTTGCGCGCAGCGTCATCGTTCCATTTGCGATCGCGTTTCACGATTGCGAGCAAATGTTCGAGCGCGTCAAGCCGGCGGCCTTTGCCGTTGAGCGCGAGCGCAAGATCGAACCGCGCCTGATGGTCGACCGGATTGGCGGCGACCTTCTGTTCAAGCTCGCCGATCGGTCCGACCGTCTTGGCCTGTTCGGCGAGTTCGAGCGCGGCGCGCGCCGCCGCCACTGCGGCGTCGCTTTGTTTGGCGCTCGGAACCATCGTCAAGGTTTGCCGCGCTTTGTCGAGTGCGCCGGTCTGGACGTAGCAGCGCACCAGACCGGCAAGGGCCGGCACGTTCGAACTGTCCTCGGCAAGGATTTGTGCATAGATGTCCGCCGCACCGGTGGCGTCACCGGCAGCGAGCGCGGCGTCGGCCGCCTCCAGCAGATCCTTCGCTTCGCCGCCGATGCGGTCTTTGGTCAACCGTTCCAGGAAAGCGACGACCTGGCTCTCCGGCAGCGCGCCCATGAAGCCATCGGCCGGCTGACCGTTGACGAAAGCAATCACCGCCGGGATCGACTGAATGCCCATCTGCCCCGGGATCGCCGGGTGCTTATCGATGTCCATCTTGACCAGCTTGACCTTGCCTTTGGCCGCCTTCACCGCCTTTTCCAGAACAGGCGTCAGCTGCTTGCAAGGTCCGCACCATTCCGCCCAAAAATCGACCAGGACCGGTTGGCGCTTCGATTCTTCAATGACGTCTTTGACAAAGGTTTGCGTAGTCGTGTCCTTGACCAACGCTTCCACAGTAGTCGTTCCGGCTGATTGCAACATGTCCTGTTCTGCCAAGCTTATCGGTTCTGCCCAAATCCTGTTTTGCGCAAGTTACCCGCGTTTCGCGACGGGCGCGCAAATGATCCTATTGCCCGATTAGATGGGAAGAAAACCCCTGAATGCAATCGGGTTTTTCACTCCCGCGCGCCGGAAAGCGGCTCGATCCGGGGCGCATGACCGGTGGCCGCCAAGAACTTCAGGAGCCCCTCGCGCGAGATGCTCGTCGTCGCGGTATTCACCAGTGGATGAAAATTCAACACGTCATGGGTCATCAGCGCGGCGTCGATGACAAGCGTCACGCGCGCTTGCTTGTCATTGATGACGGCAAAGGGCGTGACCGAACCCGGCGCAACGCCCAGCGTTTCCTGCATCAGCTCGGCCGAGCCGAACGAGAAGCGGCCCGACGCGCCGAGCACGCGGTGCAGCGAACGAAGTTCGATTGCCGCGTCTTCGGCCGCGACTACCAGATAGAGCGCGCCTTTCTTGTCGCGTAGGAACAGATTTTTGGTATGCCCGCCGGCGATCGCGCCACGCAATTCGCGGGCCTCCTCGACCGTAAACACCGCCGGATGGCGGACGGTCTTGTGGGCGATGCCCAGCGTGTCCAGATAGGCGAAGAGTTCGTCCGGCGTGCTGGGCATTGCCTCGCTTGATAGTGCCGGACCGCCGCGGTTGCAAAGCCGCGGTTGCAAAGGAATGCGCTCTTTGGCATAGCTTGGCCACGCTGCCGGTCATGCCTGGGTGATGCCCGGGTAATATAGATGACCGCCTTACCCTCTCGGATGCGGGTGTAGCTCAGGGGTAGAGCACAACCTTGCCAAGGTTGGGGTCGAGGGTTCGAATCCCTTCGCCCGCTCCAGAATCCTTAATTTGAACTGAGCCTCCCCCGTCACCACGTTGTGTGCCGGACGGCCGCGATGTCGGGCGGGATGGATGCCGTGACTGTCTGCACCGCAAACGAAAGTCGCCCGTCGTCGGCCGGGCGGGATGCATTCGCCTTCCTGCTGCTCTGGCTGTGCGGCGTGTGCCTGCGCATCACCGTGTTGGCGATACCGCCGGTGGTGCCACTGTTGCATGCCGACCTGCATCTGTCAGAAACGGACATCGGCTGGCTCTCCAGCCTGCCGCCGATGCTGTTCGCCTTGGCCGCGATTCCGGGCGCGGTTCTCATCGCGCGCTTCGGCATCGTTCCGGCGCTGGCGATCGGCCTCCTCCTCAATGCGGTCGGATCGACCGCGCGCGCGGCGCTGCCCAATGCGGTCGCGCTTTACGCCACGACGATGGTCATGGCGGCCGGCGTGTCGATCATGCAGCCATCGCTGCCGCCGCTGGTGCGCGCCTGGTTTCCGCAGCGGATCGGCTTCGCTACCGCCGTCTATACCAACGGACTCCTCGCCGGCGAAACAATCGCCGTGGCGCTGACTATTCCGCTGGTGCTGCCGCTGATCGACAATAGCTGGCGGCTGAATTTTGTTGTCTGGTCGGTCCCGGTCTTTGCCACCGCTTTATTGGTGATCGCCTGCGCACCGCGCCCGCGCAGCGTCAATGGTATAGCCGCAGCCCGACGCCAGTGGTGGCCTGATTGGCGGCGGCCGCTGATCTGGCGGCTGGGCGCGATCCTCGGCAGCGTCAATTCAATGTATTTTGTCACCAATGCCTTCCTGCCGGATTTTCTCACTGCCGCAGGCCGGCCCGATCTGATCTCAAGCGCGCTGACCGCGGAAAATTTCTGCCAGCTGCCGGCCTCGCTTGTCATGCTCGCTGTTGCCGGACGATTGGTGAAACAGCCGTGGGCCTATGTGGCCGCCGGCGCGCTGTCGTTCGTCAGTCTCGTGGGAATCATGACCGCAAATGGTGCATGGATCGTGGTCTGGGCTGGCCTGTTAGGCTTTGTCACCACCGCCATTCTTGTCTTGGGCCTGGCACTGCCCTCGGTGCTCAGCGCGCCCGACGACGTGCATCGCACCTCGGCCGGCATGTTCACGATCAGCTACAGCATCGCCATGGTGCTGTCGGTCGCCGCCGGCTGGCTGTGGGATCTCACCCACACGCCGATCGCCGCATTTGTGCCGGTGACGCTCTGCGCGCTGCTCGTCATTGCACTGGCCTCGACCGCCAATCACCCCGACCATCCGGCCAACGCAAGTTAGGCCGCCTGGTTTCGTCAGTGCGAGCGAAGCAATTCAATGCCGGTCTCCCTGGCGCAGCGTAGCATGAAATGGTGCGCTGCTGACCCGGGACCTTTGCAGGCGCGGAGTGTGGGACGATCCCGGATCAGCGGTGCACCCATAGCGCGTCAAAGACGCGCGTGAACGCGCTACTGCGCGCTGCACCGCGTCCGGGAAACGTACTGCAGATCAAAATCCAACCGCGAGCGCGCCGCTTGTGCGCGGATCGGCGGCGCCGACAAAGCCTTCGGGCGTGACCATGATTGAATTCGCCGATGTGAACGGCCGCTGCACAACGACTTTGTCGCCACGCGCCTGCAACGCGGCGATCGCCTCCGCGGCAAGGCCAGGCTCGGCATAGACCTGATCCGGCATCCATTGGTCATGCACGCGCGGCGCCGCAACCGCCTGCGCGATATCCATGCCGCGATCGAGAACGTTGACGACGATTTGCAGCACCGCCGTGGTGATCCGGCTGCCGCCCGGCGAGCCGGTAATGACAAACGGCTTGCCATTCTTGAGTACGACGGTTGGTGTCATCGACGATAGCGGCCGCTTGCCTGGTCCGGGCTCGTTGGCTTCGGCGCCAAGCAGGCCAAACGCGTTCGGTGTATACGGTTTGGCGGCAAAATCATCGAGCTCGTTGTTGAGCAGAATGCCGGTGCCCTCGGCGACCAGGCCGACGCCATAGCTGAAATTGAGCGTATAGGTGTTGGCGACGGCGTTACCGAAACGGTCGATCACGGAAAAATGCGTCGTGTTGCGGCCCTCGGACTGCACCGTGCCGCCGGCGCGAATGTCTGCCGCCACGGTCGCCTGGACGGGATCGATACCGGCGCGCCAGCTGGCCGCGTAATCTTTAGAGGTCAAGAGCGCGACCGGGTTCTGCACGCGGTCCGGATCGCCGAGAAACAAGGCGCGATCGGCATACGCGCGCTTCATCGCTTCGATCAGCAAATGCAGGGCCTGCGCTTCGTCGGCGCGGGCGATATTTGCCAGATCGTAGCCTTCCAGGATGTTGAGCATCTCGATGAGCGCGACGCCGCCGGCGGACGGCGGCGCCATCGAAACGACTTCATATCCGCGATAGGCGCCGCGCACCGGGATGCGCTCGATCGCTTGGTAGTCTTTCAAATCGTCGGCCGTCATGACCCCGCCGGCGCTCGCGACGGCGACGGCAATTTTCTCCGCGATCGGTCCTTTGTAGAACGCGCGCGGGCCATCACGCGCAATTGCTTGCAGCGAATCGGCAAGGTCCTGCTGCACCAGGCGATCGCCGGGGCCGAGCACGCTGCCGTCCGCTTTGAGGAAAATCTTGGCCGATGCCGGCCAGCGCGACAGCCGCGCCAGCACATTAGGCAGCGAATCCGCGGTATCGTCGCTGACCGCGATACCGTCTCGCGCCAGCGCGATCGCCGGCGCGATCAGTTCGGCGAGGCTGAATTTTCCCGAACCATATTTCTGTTCGGCCAAGGCCAGGCCCGCGACTGTACCCGGCACGCCGATGGCAAGCGCGGACTCGCGCGACTTGCGCGGATCGGCATTGTCGGAATCGTCCAAAAAGCTTTTAGCGTTGATGCTCCGCGGCGCGGTCTCGCGATAATCGATGGTCGTATCTGTGCCGTCGGCGAGGTGAATGACCATAAAGCCGCCGCCGCCGATATTGCCGGCGCGCGGATAGCTGACGGCGAGCGCAAAGCCGACAGCAACCGCGGCATCCACCGCATTGCCGCCCTTGGCGAGAACATCGGCGCCGATCCGGGCGGCGAGCGCCTCTTGCGCCACCACCATGCCACCATGCGCGATGACGCCTTGAGGATTGCGGATACCGCCGTCGGCGGCGCGCTCCTCGCCAAACGCGACAGGCGCGACAGGCGTGGCCAGCGATAGCGCCAAGAGCGCAATGATTGCAGCGAGCGCGAAGCACGTAACGCGTCGCGGCGCGATAATGTGTGGGTACATTGCTGGATTGACGCTCGGGCCTACAGCATCGACGGCAGAACGCGATCGGGCGGCCGATGGCCGTCGAGGAACGTCTTGATATTGACGATCACCTTTTCGCCCATGTCGATGCGGCCTTCGAGCGTGGCCGACGCCAGATGCGGCAGCAAAACCACCTTGCCGGTGCGCGCCAGCTTGATCAGCTTGGGATTCACCGCCGGCTCATGCTCGAACACGTCGAGCCCGGCGCCGGCAATGTGCTCGCCCTCGATCAAGCGCGCCAAGGCGTTCTCGTCGATCACCTCGCCGCGCGCGGTGTTGACGATATAGGCTTCGGGACGGATCAGTTTGAGGCGGCGCGCCGAAAGCAAATGATATGTCGCCGGCGTGTGCGGACAGTTGATCGAGATGATGTCCATGCGCACGAGCATCTGATCGAGGCTCTCCCAATAGGTCGCGTGCAAATTCTCCTCGATGTCCGGCGCGACACGGCGGCGGTCGTGATAATGAATTTTCAAGCCGAACGCCTGGGCGCGGCGCGCCACCGCCTGGCCGATTCGGCCCAAACCGACAATGCCGAGCCGCTTGCCCCAGATGCGGTGACCCAGCATCCAGGTCGGGCTCCAGCCGGCCCATTCGCGGTCGCCGGTGAGCACCTGCGCGCCCTCGGCCAGTCGCCGCGGCACCGCCAGGATCAGCGCCATGGTCATATCGGCCGTATCCTCGGTCAGCACGCCGGGCGTGTTGGTTACGGTGATGCCGCGCTGAACGGCCGTCGCGACGTCGATATTGTCCACGCCGTTGCCGAAATTGGCGATGAGCTTGAGCCGCTCGCCCGATTGGCTGAGTACCGCGCGATCGATGTGATCGGTGACCGTCGGCACCAGGACATCGGCGGTTTTCACCACCTCCACCAACTGCGCTTGTGTCAGTGGCTTATCGTCGGGATTGAGGCGCGCGTCGAATAGTTCGCGCATGCGCATTTCGACGCTGTCGGGCAGCCGACGAGTGACTACGACCAGGAGCTTCTTGCCCGTCGGCATTCACTGCCTCTTGCTCACTGCCTTTTGCGCCGGCTGGTAGGAACTTCAAATCCACCGCACTAGCGGCAAATTCAGCCCTGCAATTGAACGCTTTGCAACAGCCGTTTGCCCGTCCGCCGTTCAGGTCTCCTTAACCCCGCTCGCCGAGACTGGAGCCGGGGAGCGGTCCGTCAAAATCAGTAGCAGATGGCCGTACTCCCAGAAAGCGCGCCGGAGCGGCTGGCGCGCTTGCGGGCGATAGCGGGACCCAGGCGAATAGCGATGGCGCAAAGGCGTGGCATGCCGATCGTTTTGATCCGGGCCGCGATAGCAGCGCTGTTTGTGCTCCGCTGCGCCGCCCATCCGGCTGCGGCCGGCAGCGACGCGACCACGAGCGGACTGCCGGTTCCACGGTTTGTCACTCTCAAGGCGGACCGGGTGACGGTGCGGGGCGGTCCCGACAAAGCCCACGACGTTGCCTGGATCTATACCCGCGCCGGCTGGCCGGTCGAAATCACCGCCGAATTCGAAAACTGGCGCCGCATTCGCGACTGCGATGGCTCTGAGGGTTGGGTCTATCACTCGCTGTTGTCGGGAAGGCGAATGGCGGCGGTGCAACTAAAAACCAAGACCGATCTGGCGCCGCTTCATCAAACGCCGGACGCCCACAGCGCCGTGCTCGCGCGCTTGCAAGTCGGCGTGCTCGGTTCCGTCAAGCGCTGCACCGGATCGTGGTGTCAGATCTCTGGCGATGGCTTTGCCGGCTGGATCGAGCAGAGCGCTTTGTGGGGCGTTTATCCCGACGAGAAAATTGAATGATCGCCAGAGTGCCGTCGATGAAGGGGACGAAACCGCGACGCGCGCGCCGGTTTGGGATTGCCGCCGTCACCGGCGCCCATCTGATCGTATCATGTCTGATCGCATCATGTCTGATCGGGCCGGCCGCCGCGCAGCAGGCGGCAGCAACAAAAAGACCCACCGTTGCTTTGCCGGCGCTGGCCGCTCAGGGCTTCGAAGTCAAAGCGGCATTCGCCTCATATCTCGTGCTGCAGAAGGGCAAAGACGTGTGGCTTTGCTACATGCTGCAGACGCGCTCGAGCTGCGAGCCGGCGGAATAACCGGCACCGCATCCAATTTCAGATGATCGCTCGAAGATTAAGGGTGACTACAATTCAGGGCTGCTTGCGGCGCAAGCGCACAACGACATCGATCTGGGCGATCTCATAGCCCTCAGGTGGAACGGGCGCTTTGCCGACCACCACGTCGCTTGCCGGGATATCCAACAGCTCGTTCTGTTCCTCGATGAAAAAATGGTGGTGCATCGAGTTGTTGGTGTCGAAATAGGCCCTTGAGCCATCCACCGCGACCTGCCGTAACAGGCCTACGTCGGTAAACTGGTGCAGCGTGTTGTAAACAGTGGCGAGGGATACCGGCACCTTAGCGCGCGTCGCCTCTTCGTAGAGCATTTCCGCGGTCACGTGCCGGTCGCCTTTGGCAAACAAAATCCAGCCGAGCGCCATGCGCTGGCGGGTCGGGCGCAGCCCGACATTGCGCAGCTTGGTTTTCACATCGTGCCAGGGACACCCGGTCAGTTCGCCGGGTTTGATCGCAGCCGGCTGATGAGCCAGCGCGGTTGGGGCAAAAGCGATCGGCGGCGGCTGTTTCATTGTGGACGCTGTTTCATTACGAACGCTGTTTCATCGTGAACCGTAGCAATTTCCCGACGGCGCTGCGCACCGGCGAGATCGTTGCGGACGCAATCATTATACGACAGTTTTCGCTGCCGCAACCGCCGCTGCCCAATGGTTTTGCGCGCGCAGTATGCAGTTGCGGCATGGTGGAAGGTGCGGCTTTGCCGCGCTATCCCAATATGTTAGGGAATTAAGCATTCCGCCGGAAATCACGGAGCTGGATCGCGGATGCAGGAACGCCGCTCGCATTTTGAATATGAGGACCTTCTCGCGTGCGGGAGGGGCGAACTCTTCGCGGAAGGGCCGCAATTGCCGCTGCCGCCGATGCTGATGTTCGATCGTATCTCGGAGATCGCCGAGGTCGGCGGTCAGTACGGCAAGGGGCTGGTCCGCGCCGTGCTCGAGCTCAAACCCGACCTCTGGTTCTTTCCCTGCCACTTCAAAGGCGATCCGGTGATGCCGGGCTGCCTCGGCCTCGATGCGCTGTGGCAATTGCTCGGTTTTTTCCTCGGCTGGGTCGGTTCACCGGGTAAAGGCCGCGCGCTCGGCATGGGCGAAATCAAGTTCTCGGGCCAGGTCCTGCCGACGATGAAAAAGATCGTTTACGGCATCGACATCAAACGCGTGATGCGCTCGAAACTGGTGCTCGGCATCGCCGACGGCTGGCTCTCGGCCGACGGCTCGGTCATCTATCACGCGCTCGATCTCAAGGTCGGACTGTTCCGCAATACCGAGCCGCAGACCAGCGAAGCGTAAGAACGCGTTTCGGTGGATGGGCTGAAAATGCCGCCGGCTTTGAGACAGGATCATGCTCGGAGCGATTGATATGATCCACGAAGCGAGCGCCGGTTTGACCAAGACCATCATCAACACAGGCGTCTCCAATCGAGGCTTGAGATGAAACGCGTCGTCGTCAGCGGGATGGGCATCGTCGCCTCCATCGGCAACAACACGCAGGAAGTGCTGGCTTCGCTGCGCGAAGCAAAGTCCGGCATCGTCCGCGCCGATAAATATGCCGAGCTCGGGTTTCGCTGCCAGGTTCACGGTGCGCCCACGCTCGAGGCGAGCGATGCAATCGATCGTCGCGCCATGCGGTTTTTAGGCGGGGGCGCTGCCTGGAATCACGTCGCGATGGAGCAGGCAATCCGCGATGCCGGTCTCGATGAGACCGACGTGTCAAACGATCGCACTGGCATCATCATGGGTTCGGGCGGCCCCTCGACACGGACGATCGTCGAAAGCGCCGATATCACGCGCAGCAAAGGGCCGAAGCGGGTCGGCCCATTTGCGGTTCCCAAGGCAATGTCATCGACCGCCTCAGCGACGCTTGCGACCTGGTTCAAGATCAAAGGCGTCAATTACTCGATCTCATCCGCTTGCGCCACGTCCAACCATTGTATCGGCAACGGTTTCGAAACGATCCAGACCGGCAAGCAAGACATTGTCTTCGCCGGCGGATGCGAGGAGCTCGATTGGACGCTCTCGGTGCTGTTCGATGCAATGGGCGCCATGTCGTCGAGTTTCAACCAGACGCCGGCGAAAGCCTCGCGCGCCTACGACGCCGATCGTGACGGTTTCGTCATCGCTGGCGGCGCCGGCGTTCTCGTCCTTGAAGAACTCGACCACGCCAAAGCGCGCGGCGCGAAAATCTATGCCGAGGTCGCCGGCTATGGCGCCACCTCCGACGGCGCCGACATGGTGCAGCCATCGGGCGAAGGCGCCGTGCGCTGCATGAAGATGGCGCTCGCTTCGGTAAAACCGCCGGTCGATTACATCAATCCGCATGCCACCTCCACCCCGATCGGCGACCTCAAAGAGATCGAGGCGATCCGCGAGGTGTTCGGCGCAAAATGCCCGCCGATATCGGCAACCAAATCGCTTACCGGACATTCGCTCGGCGCCGCCGGCGCGCAGGAAGCAATCTATTCG
>CATPBC010000275.1 GCA_955652195.1 uncultured Xanthobacteraceae bacterium
CACATGTCCATGCGCAAAGCGCCCTTTACCCCTGTCGCCGCCCCCAGTGGCGGGCTACTGGTCCCCGGTTCTCCTTGCGCGGGATCGAATTTCGGTTGGTCTTTCTACCATTTTTTACTCCCCCATCCGGCGACCGCCCCGGTCGCTGGCTGCGTTGCCCCAGTTCGCGTCCTAAGAAGTGGTCAGATGAACGATGTCATTGAAAGTTGCAAATATCATCAACATGACGACGATCGCGAGCCCAATGCGGAAACCGACCTCCTGGGCGCGTTCCGAAAGCGGTCGACCCCGTACCGCCTCGATTGAATAGAACAAAAGGTGACCGCCATCGAGCAGCGGAATCGGAAAAAGGTTAAGCAGCCCGATCGAAACTGAGAGCACCGCCGCGAGATGAACCAGGGCGGCAAAGCCGATGGTTGCGACTTGCCCCGAAATCTGGGCGATCCTGATTGGGCCGCCGAGTTGGTCAGCAGCTTCGCGGCCAACAATAACGCCGCCGATATAGCTGAGCGTGCGGTCGACGACGAACCAAGTTTCCTGCCCGCCAAGCCAAATCGCCTGGACCGGCGAAACCGGCTGGTACTTTACGTCTCCTGGCGCCATTGAGCGCGTAATGCCGAGGATGCCGATACGACGGACATTGCCGAAACTGTCCTTGACCTCTTTGAGCGCCGGGGTCGCTTTCAGGAGCAGCTGTGAACCGTTGCGCTCCACCTTGATCGACAGTGTGCGGTCCGCGCTGTCGCCGACGATGCGCTGCATATCGGCAAAGTTATCGATTGGCTGCCCATCGATTGCCAGGACGATGTCGCCCGGCTGAAAGCCCGCCGTCGCGGCCACACTATCGGCCTGCACGGTGTCCACCCGTGCGCTCATTGTCTGCTTGCCATAGATCATGAAGATCCCGGCAAAAATCACTATCGCTAAAAGGAAATTTGCCAGCGGGCCGGCGACCACAATGGCCGCTCGCTTGCGCACCGGCTGGAAGTGGAAGCTGAGTGCGCGGTCCCCCTCATTCATCGTCTGCAGGCGAGAAGCATCGGGGGCACTGCCGGCATTTTCGTCGCCGAAAAACTTCACGTAACCGCCAAGCGGGATCGCGGCGATCTTCCAGCGCGTGCCGTAGCGGTCATTGAAACCGGCGAGTTCCGGACCAAAGCCGATCGAAAACGTCAGAACCCGGACGCCGCAGAGCCGCGCGACCAGGAAATGGCCCAGCTCATGGAAGAACACGACAAGGCTGAGGACGAATAAAAAAGGGACGACGTAGCCGGCCACCCCTCCGCCCAACGCGTGGATATGCGAAAGAAAAAAAGACCCCATGATGCGGTCCGAAATCCCCTATGTTCCAGCCAGATTTGCCAGCGCTAACATGCCATTGCGGCAATTTCGGGCAAGAGGTCGGCGGCCAGCCTTCTGGCATTATGGTCAATGGCCAGCGCCTCCTCGACTGATTGTGGCTCGGCAGTCTCGCCTCGGCGCTGGGCGGCTTCCAAGGTCGCCTCCACCAGGCTCGCTATGCCACAGAAACCGAGCCGGCCCGCAACAAATTCGCGGACTGCGACCTCGTTGGCGGCATTGAGCACTGTCGGCGCCGAGCCGCCGGCGGCGAGCGCCCGCCGGGCGATGCCGAGCGCGGGAAAGCGGGTGAGGTCCGGCTCCTCAAAGCTCAAACTCGCAACGCGCGCCAGATCGAGGCGCGGTGCCGGCGTACCCATGCGGATCGGCCAGGCCAAACAATGCGCAATCGGGATTCGCATATCCGGCGAACCCAGTTGGGCGATTACTGAGCCGTCGCGAAATTCGACGAGGCCATGAACGATGGATTGTGGATGGACGAGAACGTCGAGTTCATCCGGCCGCAATGCAAACAAGTGATGGGCCTCAATGAGTTCGAGACCCTTATTCATCAGCGTCGCCGAATCGATTGTCACCTTGGGACCCATGGACCAGGTCGGATGTTTCAAGGCCTGCTCCACCGTGACTTTGCGGATCGCGTCCAGCGGCCAAGTCCGGAACGGACCGCCGGATGCAGTAAGCACGATGCGCCGGATGTCCTCACGCCGGCCGGCGCTTAGCGCCTGGAAAATCGCATTATGCTCGGAATCGACCGGCAGGACCGTGGCGCCTTTGGCGGCGGCACGCCGCATGAACAGCGCGCCCGCGCAAACCAGGCACTCTTTATTCGCAAGCGCGACCGTGGCGCCGCGCTCTGCGGCCGCAAGCGTCGGCGCCAGGCTTGCCGCGCCGGTGATTGCCGCCATGACCCAATCCGCAGGCCGCTGCGCGGCCTCGACAATCGCCGTCTCGCCGGCGGCAGCTTTGATGCCTGAGCCGGCGAGTTCGGATTTCAGACTCTGATAAGCAGCGGGGTCGGCGACCGCCGCAAAACGTGCGCCAAGCTCGCGCGCAAGGCGCGCCAGCGCCACGGCATCGCGATGCGCGGTCACCGCCTCGACCGCATAATGGTCGAGGTCGTGCCGCAGCAAGTCCGCCGTGCTGGAGCCGATCGAGCCGGTAGCGCCGAGCAAAGTGACTGTCCGGGGCACGCGCGCCGGTTCGGCGTTTGCAATCGCGCGTCTTTGCTTCATCGGTAAAACCATGCCGCGGCTACCATAACAACAGGCCCCGTGCGGAGGCAGCCATACCCATCCGCAGGGCGCCAATTAAAACCGCTGCCAACGCGGCAAGCAGTAAGCCATCGACGCGATCCATAACCCCGCCATGGCCGGGAATGAGCGTGCTCGCGTCCTTGGCGCCGAACCGTCGCTTGACCCAGGATTCGAGGAGGTCCCCAAGCTGGGCCGCTATCGAAAGAATCAGAGCTAGAACTCCGGCCACCAGCGGTTGGGTTCCAGCGCTCGCATAGGCCACCGCGGAGCCCGCGGCAATCCCCCCCGCCAAGCCTCCAATCGCGCCGGCCCAGGTCTTTTTCGGGCTGACGCGCCGCCAAAGTAGCGGGCCTGCCAAGGAGCGGCCGACAAGATAAGCGAATATATCGGTCGCCCAAACAGTTGCGAACAGGAACAGGACGGCCGCGAGCCCCAACTCGGGATCGCTGCGCAGCACGATGGGACAAATGAGCACTATGCCGGCATAAATCGCCCCGGCCGCAGGCCAACGGGATGACACATCGGGGCGGCGCGCAGCCGGCAGTGTTGCGCTCACGGTAGCAACCGCAAACGCGCCAAGTACGACGACACCCATTGCTTCGTAGGGCATCGTTTTTTGCGTAAGAATGGCGGCGATGAACAGCGCCGCTAATCCCGGACCGAGAATGCGCCACCCGGCGGCACGCGCGACCAGGACGCTCCATTCCCAAAACACGACCGCCGCAGTGATGGCGCAGACTGCGGTGAAAACCCAGCCCCCCAAGAAAGCCGCCAGGATCGCAAGCGGCGCGAGCACCGCAGCCGACGCGGTGCGACGCAGGAAATTTTCCATCGCTGCTGGACCGGTCTTGTCGCTCCCGCCCGCGCCGGGGTGGCGCCGGTTCGGATTGATCACGATCCCGTCTGCGCAATCAGCCCGCCGAACCGCCGTTCGCGCCGGCGGTACTCGGCGATCGCACCCTCGAGCGCCGCACGGTCGAAATCGGGCCAATAGATCGGCACAAAGACGAGCTCGCTATAAGCGGCCTGCCAGAGCAGGAAATTCGATAGGCGCTGTTCGCCGCTGGTGCGGATGATCACATCGGGATCAGGCAGGTCCGGTTGGTCGAGATGACGCGCCAAGAGATCCGGCGTGATGTCGTCGGCAGATAGCCGCCCCTCGAGGACTTCGAGCGCGAGGCGGCGCGCAGCGCGCGCAATCTCCTGCCGCGCGCCATAGTTGAAGGCAACGACAAGCATCAGACCATCGTTGTGCTTGGTCAGGTCTTCAGCTTCTTCAAGGAGCGCGCGGATATCGGTGGGAAGGTCCTCGCGTTCGCCGATCACGCGCACGTGCACATTGCTCTTGTGCAGGTCGGCAAGATCGTTACGGATGAACCGGCGCAACAGTGCCAACAGATCGCGAATTTCCGACTGCGGCCGCGACCAGTTTTCAGAGCTGAAGGAAAAAATCGTCAGGACAGAAATGCCGAGCTCGCTCGCGGCGCGCACGGTTTTGCGCAACGCCTCGACGCCGCGGCGATGCCCTTCGACGCGTGGTAGGCCGCGCGCCGCGGCCCAGCGGCCGTTTCCATCCATGATGATGGCGACGTGCCGGGGCGTATCAAAGCCATCGCCGCCCGACTGCAGCTGCTGACTTGTTTTTGTCGATATTGCTGCGTCGCTCAAACCGTCATGATCTCCTTTTCTTTGGTGGCAAGGAGTTTCTCGACTTCGGCGATCGTCGAGTCGGTTGCCTTTTGGACCTCGTCGGCGCGGCCGTTATGTTCGTCCTCGCTGATCTTGTGATCCTTTTCCAGTTTTTTGAGAAGGTCGAGGCCGTCGCGGCGAACATGGCGCACTGCGATGCGGGCGCCTTCGGCATATTTGTGGGCAACTTTAACAATTTCCCGCCGGCGCTCCTCGTTCAATTCGGGGATCCGCAAACGCAACACTTGCCCTTCGGTGGAGGGCGTCAGCCCGAGATTGGCAGCCGAGATTGCCTTCTCCACCGCATGAACCATGGAGCGGTCCCAAACCTGCACACTGAGCAGCCGCGGTTCAGGCACGCTGATCGTGGCGAGCTGATTGAGTGGCATATGCGAGCCGTAGGCTTCAACCTGGACATGGTCGAGCAAGGCAGTCGAAGCGCGGCCGGTGCGCAGCCCTGAAAGTTCTTGTTTGAGCGCCGCGATCGCCCCCTGCATGCGGCGCTTGAGATCGTTCATATCGAATGTCGTCGTTGCCATGGTAGCCTCCGTGGCACCCTATGCCGGCACCGCCGCAGCGAGTGCGCGCGGCAACCATTCGCCTCTCATTACGCTTCCTTAGGCGCAGTGGCCGCGAGCGTTAGCTGACGGTCGTGAAATGGCCTCTGCCGCACAAGACATTTTCGATCGCGCCATGCTCGCGGATCGAAAACACGATGATAGGCATACGGTTTTCCTGGGCAAGCGCAAACGCCGTTGCGTCCATGATCTTCAAGCGCCGATCCATGGCTTCCTGATGGTCGAGATGGTCAAAACGGGTCGCTTTTGGATCATGTTTCGGATCTGCGGTATAGACCCCGTCCACGTCGGTGGCCTTGAGTACAGCGTCACACTGCATTTCTGCGGCGCGCAGGATGGCCGTCGTGTCGGTCGTGAAATAGGGATTGCCGGTGCCGCCCGCGAACACGATGATGCGTTTGTCTTCTAAATGGCGGAGTGCGCGCTGGCGCTCGTAAGTCTCGCAGACTTGCGGCATGGTGAGCGCGGACATCGTCCGTGCGCCGACCCCGGCCCGTTCGATCGCGGCTTCCAAGACCAGCGCATTCATGACCGTTGCCAGCATGCCCATGGCGTCCGCGGTCGGCCGCGAGATGCCATCCTCAGACACTTTTGCACCGCGCAGCACGTTGCCGCCGCCGACCACCACGCCGAGACTGATGCCGAGCCGGTGAGTGGCGACGAGGTCGCGGGCGAAGCGGTCGATAGTCGCCTGATGAATGCCGAATTTTTCGGGGCCGCTTAATGCTTCGCCAGACAGTTTAACGATGACGCGCCGGTATTTCGGTATTGCCATTGAGATGCCCGCCCCTCGTCGCGGTCGATCCTCTCAGAATACGGCTATCCTATTTGCAACCGAAAACCCAAGCCTACAACAAGTGCCGCCTACAATCAGTGCGTACCGGCAAGGGCAGCGACCTCGCCGCCAAAATCGCCGCTTGCGCGTTCGATTCCCTCGCCAAGCGCAAAGCGTACAAATCCGGTGACCTTGATCGGTGCACCAACCTTTGCCTCAGCCTCTTTGATAGCCTGAGCCACGCTTTTCTTATCGTCGAAGATGAAGCCCTGATCCAACAGGCAAACTTCCTTGTAGAAGGTCTTCAAGCCGGATTCGACGATTTTGTCGATCACATTGGCGGGCTTACCCTGCGCCTTGGCCTTGTCGGTCAGCACGGCCTTCTCGCGCTCGATGGCGGCGGTATCCAGTCCGGACGGATCGATCGCCTGTGGATTAGCCGACGCGACATGCATCGCCACCATCCGCCCGAAAGCTTTCAGCTCATCATCCTTCCCGCTCGATTCGAGCGCGACGATCACGCCGATCCGGCCCAATCCGTCGCTCACCGCATTATGTATGTAGCTCGCGATCGTGCCTTTACCGACTGACAGTCCGGCAGCGCGGCGCAAGCTCATGTTCTCGCCGACCTTGGCAATCGTGTCGGCGATCGCTTCGCTGATGGTGATGTTGCCCGCTTTGGCGGCGAGGATTTTGTCGACGCTCGGGCCGGCATCGAGCGCGGCGTCGGCGATCATCTTCACCAGGCCCTGAAACAGATCGTTGCGTGCGACAAAGTCGGTTTCCGAATTGACTTCGACCAGAATTCCTTTGGCGCTCATTCCTTTGGCGCCTTTAACGGCAACGCCAACCAAGCCTTCGGCGGCCATGCGGCCGGCCTTCTTGGCGGCCTTGGATAGTCCTTTCTTGCGCAGCCAATCGACCGCGGCGTCGAGATTGCCGCCGGTCTCACTGAGCGCGGCCTTGCAATCCATCATCCCGGCTCCGGTCTGGTCGCGGAGCTCCTTCACCATGGCAGCGCTGACATTCGCCATCGAAAACCGCCCTACACTTCTTCGGCCGTCAATTCCTTGGCTTTGGCGACCCAGCTTTCCACGCGTCCGGGCAGCCCAACCTCCTCGCCGATATTATGGGTTGCTGTTGGGGAGAGTTCGGCAAGCTGCTGGAAGTGGAAGATGCCGAGGTCGTTAAGCTGCTTCTCGATCGCCGGAGAGACACTGGGAAGCTTTTTGAGATCGTCGGCAACGCCGCGCGGCCCCGACAGCGGCTCGAAGCCTAGCTTGTTCTCGGACGCCGCGGGCACCTCCTCGACCACCGGCTCGGCCTGCGCGCCGATATCGACGCCCTGGGCGCCTTGCGCGCGCGAAATGCCGTCGATTGCCGCCTTGGCGACAAGATCGCAATAGAGCGTAATGGCGCGGCTCGCATCGTCATTGCCCGGAACGACATAGCTAATTCCGTCCGGATCGCAATTGGTGTCGACGATGGCGGCGACCGGAATGCCGAGCCGTCGCGCTTCCTTGATCGCGATATCTTCCTTGTTTGTATCGATGACGAAGACGAGATCCGGAAGCCCGCCCATATCCTTGATCCCGCCGAGCGCCCGATCGAGCTTGTCGCGTTCGCGCTGCAGCGTCAGCCGTTCCTTTTTGGTATAGCCTTGCGCCTCGTTCGAGCTGAGCATCTCCTCAAGCGTGCGCAGCCGCTTGATAGAATTCGAAACCGTTTTCCAGTTCGTCAGCGTGCCGCCCAGCCAGCGAGAATTGACGAAGTATTGCGCCGACCGCTTGGCGGCTTCGGCGATAGCGTCCTGCGCCTGACGCTTGGTGCCGACGAACAGGATGCGTCCGCCTTGCGCCACGGTATCGCTGATCGCCTGCAAGGCACGATGCAGCATCGGCACCGACAGCGTCAGATCGATGATGTGGATGTTGTTGCGGGTGCCAAAGATGTATTCCGACATCTTCGGGTTCCAACGGTGGGACTGATGGCCGAAATGCACGCCAGCTTCCAGAAGCTGGCGCATGCTGAAGTCTGGCAGCGCCATATCATTTTCTCCGGTTGATCCGCCGCGGACCGAGAGCCCGGCCTCTTTGGGGCCGGACACCGGACGGCTCGAAGCCAAGGTCCGCGTGTGAGGTTGCCGCGCTTATATAGGTGCCGCGGGGCGGGCGCAACAATGCTCCCCTTACAGCGCCTCCACGGTGACGACGCCGGAAACCGCCTTGATCGCGCCGGCGATCTGGGGCGAGACCTTAAACCGCCCGGGGAGCTTGACTTCGACCTCGCTGCCATTTTGCAGCAAGAGCACCATGCTGACTTCGCCCTCCCCCGCATCGGCGCCGTTGCCGCCGCCATTCTTCTCCAAGCGTTCGAGCCGCCGCGCCACGCCGGGAAGCGGCAGTGCGTCGCGTAGGAAAACACGCAAACCGCGCTGCATCCTGGCCGCCGCCTCGTCGAGCGGCTCGACCGACTGAATGCGGGCGCGCACCTCGTCGCCCTGCACTTCGGCGGTCAGAAACAGAAGCACCGCCCTGCCCGGCTCCAACAGATCGCGGTACTGCGCCAGACCTTCGGCAAACAACACCGCCTCATAATGCCCGCTCGGATCCGACAGGCCGATAATGCCCATCTTGCTGCCGCTCTTGGTACGCCGTTCGGTGCGCGACACCACCGTACCGGCAACGCGTCCTGCGCCGGCTCCGCTTTTGACCGCACGCGCAAACTCAGCCCACGACTGTACGCGCAGCCGCTTGAGCGCCGCGACATAATCGTCGAGCGGATGTCCGCTTAAAAAGAAGCCAACGGCTTCATATTCGCGCTGCAGCCGCTCGGCCGGCAGCCACGGCTCCAGCGCCGGCACCGCAATAGACGAATGTGCCGCCGCTCCACCGAAAAGCTCCGATTGGCCGCGGACGGTGTCATCTTGCGTGCGCTGCGCGGTTGCCAGGATCGCATCTTGGGCGGCATAGGCGCACGCGCGATTTGGCTCAATGCAGTCGAACGCGCCAGCGGCGGCAAGGCTTTCCAGCACCCGCTTATTGACGGCGCGCGGATTGATGCGGCGGCCAAAATCGGAAAGGTCGGTGAAGGCGCGTTCGCCGCGCGCCGCGACAATGCTCTCGACTGCTTGGCGGCCGACCCCGCGCAACGCCGCCAAGGCGTAATGGATGGTATTGCCCTCGACCTCAAATTCGACTTCCGACCGATTGACCGACGGCGGCTCGACTTTGATGCCAAGCCGCTCTGCCTCGTCGCGAAACTCGGCAAGCTTGTCGGTGTTGCCCATGTCCAGCGTCATCGACGCGGCCATGAACTCGACCGGGTAGTTAGCTTTCATGTAGGCGGTTTGATAAGCGACCAGCGCGTACGCGGCGGCGTGACTCTTGTTGAACCCGTAATCGGCAAAGCGTGCGAGCAGGTCGAAAATGGCTTCGGCTTGCGCCGGTTCGACGCCGCGCTCGATACTGCCGGAAATAAAGCCTTTGCGCTGCGCCTCCATTTCCTTGCGGATCTTTTTGCCCATGGCGCGGCGCAGCTGATCGGCCTGCGCCAGCGAATAGCCGGCGAGCACTTGGGCGATCTGCATCACCTGTTCCTGATAGATGATGACGCCGTAGGTTTCTCGCAGAATGGGCTCGAGCTTTGGGTGAATGTAATCGGAGCATTCGAGCGCATGTTTACGCGCGCAATAAGTAGGAATATTCGCCATCGGGCCGGGCCGATACAGCGCGACCAGTGCGATGATGTCCTCGAAGCGATCGGGGCGCATGTCGATGAGCGCGCGCCGCATTCCGGCGCTTTCCACCTGGAACACGCCGACCGTTTCGCCGTGCGCCATCAGCTCGTAGGACTTCGCATCGTCGAGCGGCAGATTGGATAGATCGATCTCGATGCCGCGCCGGCGCACGAGCTTAACCGCGCGATCGAGCACGGTAAGAGTTTTCAGGCCGAGGAAGTCGAATTTCACGAGGCCAGCCGGCTCCACCCATTTCATGTTGAATTGGGTCACCGGCATCAGCGATTTCGGATCGCGGTAAAGCGGCACCAATTCGGTGAGCGGGCGATCGCCGATCACAATGCCGGCGGCGTGGGTTGAGGCGTGCCGCGTCAGGCCTTCCAGCTTTTGCGCGATATCGAAGGCGCGGCGCACCACCGGCTCGCTGTCGCGCGCCGCCTGCAGGCGCGGCTCATCTTCGATGGCGCGGGGAAGCGAGATCGGATTGAGCGCGTTTTGCGGGACGAGCTTGCATAATCTGTCGACCTGGCCGTAGGGCATTTGCAAAACCCGCCCGACGTCGCGCAGCACGCCGCGCGCTTGGAGCGTGCCGAACGTGATGATCTGTGCGACCTGGTCGCGACCATACTTCTCCTGCACGTAGCGAATGACCTCGTCGCGCCGGTCCTGACAGAAGTCGACGTCGAAATCCGGCATCGAAATCCGCTCGGGATTGAGAAAGCGCTCGAACAAGAGGCCGAAGCGGATCGGATCGAGATCGGTGATGGTCAGCGCGTAAGCGACCAGCGAGCCGGCGCCAGAGCCGCGGCCCGGTCCAACCGGGATGCCCTGCGCCTTGGCCCACTGGATGAAATCGGCAACGATCAGGAAATAACCGGCATAGTGCATGTCCACGATGACGCCGAGTTCGAATTCGAGCCGTTCGCGATAATCCTCGACGCTGTGGCCTGGCGCGGTGCCGTAGCGCGCCAAGCGCTGTTCCAGGCCCGATCGCGCGGCGCGGCGGAGCTCCTGTCCCTCGGCGGCCTCGGATGCGTCTTGCTTCGGTTGGTCTTGGTTCGTTTGGTGTTGGCTCGGGTGTGCGGCATCTTCTCGACTAGCCTCGGTCGAGCGCGCGCCCCGTCCCGCGGCGAAACGCGGCAGAATCGGCGCCAGAGTGCGCGGCCGGAAGACACAGCGCTGCGCAATTTCTACCGTTGTCGCCAGCGCCTCCGGCAGGTCGGCAAATAAAGCCGCCATTTCGGCGCGTGTCTTAAAGCGGTGCTCCGGCGTTAGCTGCCGGCGGTCGGAATCGGCGATCAGCTTGCCTTCCGCGATGCAGAGCAGCGCGTCGTGCGCTTCATAGTCCTCGCGCGCCGCAAAGAACGGCTCGTTGGTCGCCACGAGCGGCAGACCGCGCGCATAGGCGAGATCGATCAGCTGGGGCTCCGCCAACCGCTCG
>CATPBC010000276.1 GCA_955652195.1 uncultured Xanthobacteraceae bacterium
GCCAGCAACTCGGCAAGCCTGGCGCGATGGGCGAGCCTGCACCACCTTCTGTTGCTCAAAGCGGCCGCTAACGCGGTCTACACTTGGCTTGCCTCAATCAATCTCTCCTGGGCGCAGGAACTCGCCACTTACATGTTCGTCTGGATGGCGAAGTTCGGCGCCGCGCTCGGCGTGCGCACGGGTATTCACGTCGGTGTCGATGTTTTCGTCAACCGGCTGACCCCGGCGGCGCGCAAGCCGGTGATCGTGTTCGCAACGCTGTGCGGCGCGCTGTTCACCGGCGTCATCGGCACGCTGGGAGCGGTGTACGTTTACGAACTCGATCCCGACCAAGTGTCGCCGGAGCTCGAATGGCCGAGCTGGATAATTTATTTGGCCATCCCGCTCGGCTCATATCTGATGTGTTTCCGTTTCCTGCAGGTGTTGTGGCGTTTCCTGCGCACCGGGTATGTTCCTCATCAGGCCCACGGCGTCGACTATGAGGCGCCCCATGACGTCTCGCCGCCGGCGGCGGTCGAGGCAGCGCGATGACGGCGCTGTTGCATCTTTCTAAGCCGGCGCTGCCGCGGCCGGTCAACGCCGCCATCACCGCGACGCTGATCGTCGTCATTCCGATCGCATTAGCGTTGATCTGCTTCGCCGCGAAGCTCCACGTGATCGAGTTGTCGCACACAGTGCGCGCCGAGCTGCTGTTCGCGCTTCTACTCGCGCTGATGGCGTCCGGAATGCCGATTTCGATCGCGCTCGGACTGTCCGTACTCACCTTTTTGTTCATACTTTCCGACGTCGATCCGAAAATGGTCGGCCTGAAATTGTTCACCAGTATCGACCGCTTCGAGATCATGGCGATTCCGTTCTTTATTCTGGCCGGAAATTTCCTCACCGCCGGCGGGGTGGCGCGGCGCATGATCGATTTCGCCACCTCGATGATCGGGCACTGGTACGGCGGGCTCGGACTCGCCGGCGTCGTCGCTTGTGCGCTGTTCGCCGCTATTTCCGGCTCCTCGGTCGCGACTGTCGTGGGTATCGGCTCGATCATCCTGCCGGCGCTGATGCAGCAGGGTTATCCGCCACGCTTTTCTGCCGGGGTGATTGCGACTTCCGGCGCCCTCGGCATTCTGTTCCCGCCCTCGATCAATCTCGTCATCTACGCAGTGGCGACGAGCGGCATGCAACCACGCGGCCTCACGGGGGCGGCCGTCGATTCCGCCTCGATCAGCCAGCTCTTCATTGCGGCCTTGGTGCCGGGGCTCATTCTTTCAACGATGCTCGGCGCGACGACCTGGTATCGCGCCTGGCGCAACGATTATCCGCGCATGCCCCGTGCCAGTTGGCGCGACTGCTGGCGCGCCTTCCGCGAAAGCGTCTGGGGTCTGCTGCTGATCCTGCTGGTGTTGGGCGGCATCTATTCGGGTCTGTTCACGCCGACTGAGGCCGCTGCAGTGGCAGCGGTTTACGCGTTCATCATCGCAGTGTTCGTCTACAAGGGTCTCCCGCTCGCGGAAGTCCCTGCAGTGCTGCTCAAAGCGGCGTCGATGAGCGCGATGATCCTCTACATCATCACCAATGCGGCCGTGTTCTCATGGCTGCTAACCTCAGAGCAGATTCCTCAATCGATGGCCGAGTGGATGACCGCCCAAGGCTTCGGCATCGTCGCTTTCCTTCTGGTCACCAATATCGTGCTGCTGGCCGCCGGCAATTTCATGGATCCGGCGGCGATCACGCTGATCATGGCGCCGATATTGTTTCCAATGGCCGCGGCGCTCGGCGTTCATCCCGTCCATCTCGGCATCCTGATGGCGGTCAACATGGAAGTCGGACTGTGCCATCCGCCGGTCGGACTGAATCTCTACGTGGCCTCTGGAATCACCAAGATGGGCATCACTGAGCTCACCATCGCCGTGTTGCCGTGGCTCGCCACCATGCTGGTGTTCCTGGCCATGGTCACTTACATCCCGGCACTTTCACTGTGGCTGCCGCGCGCCCTCGGAATGTTGTGAGGTTATTCGGCGGTTCAGCCGTGGAAGTCGTCGGGACGCAGCTCTATTGGCGTTCCGTGCGGCGTGCGCGCGCAAGCGCGTTGCCAGGCGTGGCGAGTTCGCTTCAACATAGCGGGGTCGGCTACGCCTTTTTCGGCGAGAATGCGTTCCAGCGTGGCGAGCCAATGCTGGTAGTAGGTTTCGCCCGTATCGGGATCGCCGGCCGCTTGCGCTTTTTTGATTTCTTCGCCGAGTATTTTCGCCCACTCTTTCCAGGTGAACAGTCCTCGCTCGTTGAGCGAGACGGCCAGCGCGAATGCCTCCGCCTCCCATGGCTCGCGGAATACCGGGCCATCCTCGTCGCGTGGAATGTTCAGCTCGGCATTTCGCGCGATTGAGCGAAGCGCTGTCGCATCCGCGTTCATGCGGGCTGCAAATAAGGTTCAAACGCTTCGATCGAGACCTTTATCGAGGGCTCCGCACTTACTCCCCACAATTCACGGCCGTCGAATAGCACTGTGTACAGCCATTGCGGATCCTCGCCCTTGCCGATCGCAACGCTGTCCGGGAAGACGTGACAGCCGCGCAGCGCCTCGATCACACCGACGCATCCGCGGGCGTAGCGCGGCAGGCGGGTATGCGTGCTGGGATGAATGTTCCTAGTACGCACGCGGTCGCCGGGCTTGAACCGCGCCGGCGCTTGCGGCGGCCGGGCGAAGGAACCACGCGTGACCGTACCGGGGACTTCATCCGCGGTCAGCTTGCGCTTGAGCGGTTTGCCAGGCCGTAGCGCGTGACCGGCTGCAAGCTCGTCGGGC
>CATPBC010000277.1 GCA_955652195.1 uncultured Xanthobacteraceae bacterium
CCGCGCGCGCGCGATGGCCAGATCCTGTTCGCCGGCCGCGACATCACCCGGCTGCCGACCCATGAAATCGCCAGGCTGAAGCTGGCACAGGCGCCGGAAGGCCGGCGCATTTTTCCGCGCATGACGGTTTTGGAAAACCTCCAGATGGGCGCGCTGGTCGCCGAGCCGGCCGAGTTCGGCCACGACCTTGAGCGCGTGCTCAGCCTGTTTCCGCGTCTGCGGCAGCGCCTGCACCAGCGCGGCGGCACCCTTTCGGGCGGCGAGCAGCAGATGTTGGCCATTGCGCGTGCGCTCATGAGCCGGCCGCGGCTCCTTCTCTTGGACGAGCCTTCGCTCGGCCTTGCACCGATGATCGTCCGGCAGATCTTCGACGCTATCAAAACGCTCAATGCCGAGCACGGGCTCACCGTCTTTCTGGTCGAGCAGAACGCTTTCCACGCGCTCAAGCTCGCCCATCGCGGCTATGTTATGGTCAACGGGCTTATCACCCTCTCCGGCACCGGCCGCGAATTGCTCGACCGGCCGGAAGTCAAAACCGCCTATCTCGAAGGCGGGCGACAACAGGTGGAATGACCGCGACACGGCGTTCTAGCGTGGTGCCCGAATTGCTCTACGAAGAAGACTCCCTCGGCGTATTTTTGCTGGTCACGGTCGTTCTCGGCGGCGGCGCGGCTGTGCTGGCCGGACGCGCGGTAGCGTTGACATGGCGGCCGTGGTGGCAAGTCGTCGTCTATTCGCTGATGCTCGGCGCCGCAGTTCGGTTCATTCATTTCGCACTGTTCGACGGCACGCTGCTTTCAATTCATTATTACGCGGTCGATAGCTCAGTCTGCATGGCGCTCGCATTTTTCGGCTTTCAAGCGGCGCGCGCCGGTCGCATGATCGCCCAATATCCCTGGATCAATGAGCCCGATGGGCCATTGCGCTGGCGCCGAAAACGCCGTTGACGTAGCATTAGGCGCGGGTGAACCTGCCGATCGTCAGTTGTTCAAGGAGCCAAAGATGAAGAGGATCGCCACGCTCAGTTTCGCGCTGGGCTTCGCGTTTGCGCTCGTGCAATCCGCCGCGGCCCAGGTCAAGTTCGGTGTCGGCGGGCCGATCACCGGCCCCAACGCCGCAACCGGCGCACAAATGAAAAATGGCGTCGAACAAGCAGCGACCGACATCAATGCGGCCGGCGGCATTCTCGGCAAGAAGCTGACTGTCGAGTTCGGCGATGACGTCTCCGACCCCAAGCAGGGCGTTTCGGTGGCCAACAACTTTGCTGCCGACGGCGTCAAGTTCGTCATCGGTCATTACAATTCCGGCGTCACCATTCCCGCTTCGGAAGTTTACCAGGAGAACGGCATACTCGAAATCACGCCGGCGTCGACCAATCCAACGGTCACCGAGCGCAACCTGTGGAACATTTTCCGCACCTGTGGGCGTGACGATCAACAGGGCAAAGTCGCCGGCGGCTACATTCTCGCGCATTTCAAAGGCAAGAGGATCGCGTTTGTCCACGACAAGACCACCTACGGCAAAGGTCTTGCCGATGAAACTTTAAAGGCGATCAAAGCCGGCGGCATGAAGGAAGTGATCTACGAAGGCATCAACACCGGCGACAAGGACTATTCGGCGCTGGTTTCAAAGATCAAACAAGCGGCTCCGGATCTCGTTTATTTCGGCGGGCTGTATACCGAGGGTGGTTTGATCGTGCGGCAAATGCGCGATCAAGGCGTCAAGGCGCCGCTGATGGGCGGCGACGGCATCACCTCGGACGAATTCGCCACGGTCGGCGGTCCGGGAGTCGAGGGCACGCTGATGACCTACGGCCCCGACCCGCGCAATCGGCCGGAAGCTAAAGCGGCGGTCGCGGAATTTCGCGCCAAGGGTTTCGAACCCGAAGCTTACACACTCTATAGCTATGCCGGCGTCCAGATCATCAAACAGGCCGCCGAAGCGGCAAAATCGCTCGAGCCCAAGAAAATCGCCGAGCAGATGCATTCCGGCATGCGTTTCTCTACCGTGCTCGGCGACCTGGCCTATGACAAAAAAGGCGACATCACCAAGCTCGATTACGTGATGTACATCTGGAAGAAAGAGCCGAGCGGCAAGATCGGTTATGTCGAATGTCCCACATCGGGATGCAGCATGTAGGCGTCCGGCCGCAACGGTTTGAAAAAGCCCGCCTGCTGTGGCGGGCTTTTTTTCGCGGGTGTACGGCGCCTAGCCGATCCTGCCGAGCACCGGAAAAGTGTCCAACAGCCAATAGCTCACTTCGCTGATCGCTCCAGTGAGAAAAGCAATCCCGGTGAGGACGAGCAAGCTGCCCATGCCTTTTTCGACCAGGCCAAAATGCGCGCGAAACCGGGCGAGAAAGGCAGCGAAGGGCTCGACCGCAATTGCGGCAATAACGAAGGGAACGCCAAGACCGAGCGAATACACAGCCAGCAAACCGACGCCCTGGAGGACTGTCGTCTCTGCCGCCGCCAAAGCAAGCACCGCGGCGAGGATTGGTCCGATGCACGGCGTCCAGCCAAATGCGAAGGCAAGACCCATCAAATAGGCGCCCCACAGGCCGACCGGCTTCGCAACCGCAAATCGTTTCTCCCGCATCAGCCAAGCGATTGGAGTGAGCCCGAGAAAATGCAGCCCCATGGCGATGATCACGAGGCCGGCGACGATTCCGAGCTGATTGGAATAGGCGCGCAACACCGCGCCCGCCGCGCTGGCGCTCGCGCCGAGCGCAACAAATACCGTGGCAAAACCGAGCACGAACAGGGCCGCAGCCGCGAGCGCGTCACGCCGCACGCGGGGCTTGGGTTCGGCGTCGGCAAAGCGTTCCAGCGACGTGCCGGTGAGGTACACCAAATAGGGCGGGACCAGCGGCAGCACGCAGGGCGATAGAAAACTTAACATGCCGGCAACGAGCGCCGCGAGGACTGTAACGTTCGGCAACGGCCCACTCCTGAACGTGCGCTGGGCGTATGCTTTGATGCACGCTTGCCGCACTCAATGCCCGCCGCCACCTCGCTGCGCAAGCGCGGGCTGCTCGGCGCGCGAAGTTGTGACCAGGGCGCGAAGGATGCTCAATTTCCGCTTACATTGTGCCGTACAAGCGATTGACCTTCCCGCTAAAATCCGTTCCGCTTAATCCAATTTGCGAGGATGGGCTTTGCGCAATCTGATCACTGACGTCGCCGGGCTCAAGGTCGGTCAGGCCGAGGACTTCAACCTCGGGTCTGGCACTACCGTTGTCATTTTCGACGAACCGGTGGTTGCCTCGGTCGATGTGCGCGGCGGCGGACCGGGCACGCGAGAAACCGAGCTCCTCAATCCGGCCCAGACCGTTCCGGGCGTCGACGCCATCGTGGTGTCCGGCGGCTCGGCCTTTGGGCTCGACGCAGCGTCGGGCGTACAGGCTTGGCTGCGCGAACAAGGCCGCGGCTTCGCCATCGGTCCGGCGCGGGTCCCCATTGTGCCGGGCGCCGTGTTGTTCGATCTGTTAAGCGGTGGCAACAAGAATTGGGGCCGGTTTCCATCTTATCGCGAATTCGGCTACGCCGCCGCCGCCAATGCCGCCGTTGATTTTGCCCTTGGCAGCTTTGGCGCCGGCACCGGCGCGACCACCGTCAATTACAAGGGCGGGCTCGGCTCAGCTTCGGCACAGACGCCGGACGGTATAACCGTGGGGGCCCTTGCCGCGGTGAATGCCGTCGGCAGTGTGGTTATCGGAGGCGGACCCTGGTTTTGGGCAGCACCGTTTGAAGTCAATTCTGAATTTGGCGGCCGCGGCCTGCCGGAGCGGTTCTCGCCGCAAATGCTGCAGCCGGTGATCAAAGGCGTCCACGGCGCCAATACAACCCTCGTCGTGGTAGCCACCGATGCGATTTTGACCAAGTCGCAAGCCAATCGGCTGGCGGTCATGTCGCAATCCGGCATGTCGCGCGCCATTTATCCGGTGCACAGCCCGCTCGATGGCGACACCCTGTTCGCGGCTGCTACCGGCCGCCGGCCACTGGCCGATCCGGTATTCGCACTGGCCCAACTCGGAACGCTCGCGGCAAATGTGGTCGCGCGCGCCATTGCCCGCGGCGTTTTTACAGCGCGGGCTCTGCCGGGGGACCCGCTGCCCAGTTGGCACGACAAATTCGGCCATTGAGCCACTTCCTAATCCAACGGAACCAGGGAATTAGCGCCCTATGGGTCGTAGAAACCACAAAGAGGGTTTCTCAACCTTTCCACCGCGGTTTTCATTGACTCCCCGCGCGATTGCGCCTTCACTTGAAATAAGCTCAACAAAATCCACAGTGGAGGACGCGATGCGCGTCGTAGTAGCTGTCATTGCGGCTTTGGTGACGTTGGGACTTGCGGCGTTCGGCGTGGTCGCAGCGCAGAAAGCCGCCGGACCGTCCTCAATCATCGCTCTGGCGGCACGCGTTATTTCGCCGGGGCAAAACACCGGAGCGGCACAACCGGCGAGCCAGCCGGCGCAGCAGCAAGCGGTGCAGCCGCGCGTTTCTCAAGCGCCGGTCGTCCAGGTGTCACAAGCAAATACCGGTGCCCAGGCTGGTGGATCCATGCTCGCGGCGGCGCCAACAGCAGCCACGCAGAATGCAAC
>CATPBC010000278.1 GCA_955652195.1 uncultured Xanthobacteraceae bacterium
AAAGCGGTGAAGCCACTCCCAATCTTTATTGCGCCGTGATCGTCAAGCGCGTCGATGAAAAGACGCGCGCCAAGACCAGTATCAACGAACTGCTTCGCGATTGAGCGGAACCACAAAGATTGGTGGTCGGGCGCGATGGATTGGGCCTATCTTCTCAACAGTTTCGAAGGCCGCATCGCCCGCCAGGCATTCTGGATAGCGATGGCGGCGGTTACCGTCGCCGAAATCTTCGGTCATCTTATTGCCGAAGAGGTCCAGGGCGATCGGCTCAGCGCCATTGTCGACCTCGCCTTCACCTATCCCGAGTTCGCGATCGCGCTGAAACGCGCCCACGATCGCAATCTGCCGCTTTGGATCCTTGTTGTTTTTTTCGGCGGCGGAGCCATGCTCGACTTGCTCACCGTGCTGGACTTGACTGGCACCAGAGAGCAACCAAGTCTGTTCTCTCTTTTGATCGCGGTGCCGTTTACCGTATTGGGCTTGGCGCTGTTGGTCGAGCTCGGCTTCCGCCGCGGCACGATCGGTCCGAATCAATACGGACCGGACCCGCTGGGACAGCACTCGCTACCGCCGCGCGGCTGAAGCCAAGCATACTTTTCCAATTCACAGAGGGGACTTTAATCAATGAAAGCGCTTCGCTTTTTCAGTTCTCTTGACGGCCGTATTGGCCGAAAAACTTTCTGGCTTTTGTCAGTCGCTGTACTCGTCGCCCAATTTCTCGCTATTTTCGTTGCTGAATTAGTTGCAGTGATGTTGTCGCCAGAGACTTCATCCATAACCGATTGGTGGGCCGAATTAGTCATCATTGCCGGTTTTTATCCACAGTTCGTAATCGACGTGAAGCGGGGACATGATCGCAACATCTCCTTCTGGGTGATCGGCGTGTTTTACGCCGTCATCATCGTCCGATACGTCCTTATCCTATTGGGTTGGTTGGTGCGCTGGCCACAGCAAGTCGTATTTTCAGCAAAAGATGTGTCCTCTTTCATTGCGATCATGATTGTTGGTATTGCTAGCATTGCGTTGTTCATCGAGCTCGGCTTCCGCCGCGGCAGGATCGGTCCGAATCAATACGGACCGGACCCGCTTGCTTCTCGTTGATTAATCATGCCTGCCGATCCTGTCGCCATCGCTCGCGATCTCATCCGCTGCCGCTCGATAACGCCGGAAGAAGGCGGCGCGCTCGGCTATCTGCAGACCCTGCTGGGGCGAGCGGGATTTGAGGTCCATCGGGCGGTCTTCGCCGAACCCGGCACCGCGCCGATTGACAACCTCTATGCCCGCATCGGCACCGCACGACCTAATCTTTTGTTCGCCGGGCACACCGATGTCGTTCCGCCGGGCAATGAAAGTACGTGGTCGCATCCGCCGTTCGCCGGCGAGATTGCCGAGGACCGGCTGTACGGCCGCGGCGCAGTCGACATGAAAGGCGGCATTGCCTGTTTCGTCGCAGCGGCGCTCGATTACCTTGCTGCGAATGGCGGCAAGCCGAAGGGCTCGATCTCGCTCCTGATCACCGGGGACGAGGAAAGCGTCGCGGTCAACGGCACGGTCAAGCTCCTGAAATGGGCGGCTGAGCGCGGCGAAAGCTTCGACCATTGTATTCTCGGCGAGCCGAGCAATGTCGACGTCGTCGGCGACACGATCAAGGCCGGGCGGCGCGGATCGCTCAACGGCACGCTGATTGTCGCCGGCCGGCAAGGTCATGTCGCCTATCCCGAGCGTGCCGACAATCCGATCCGTGGGCTCGTGACGTTGATCGCCGCGCTGCAGGCGCCGCTTGACGAGGGCAGCGAGCATTTTGCGCCGTCCCATCTTGAATTCACTTCGATCGACGTCGGCAACACAACAGTCAATCTCATTCCCGGCGAAGCGCGGGCGCGTTTCAACATCCGCTACAACGACCGCCACAGTCAGACCGCGCTTAAGACATTGATCGAGCGCCGCGCTAAAGCCGCCGCGGCGGGCCGTGTGCGTTATGTGTTCGAATGGCAGCAGTCGAACGCCGAGGCCTTCGTCACTAAGCCCGGTCCGTTCACCGATCTGGCCACTGCAGCCATTACCGAAGTCACCGGCCGGCACCCGCAGCTTTCAACGAGCGGCGGCACTTCCGACGCGCGGTTCATCAAGAATTATTGCCCGGTGCTGGAATTTGGTCTGGTCGGGCGAACCATGCACCAAGTTGACGAATGCACGCCGGTGCCCGACCTGCTGACGCTTAGTGCGATCTATCGGCGCATCGTCGAGCGCTATTTCGACAGATCGCTCCCCGGCGCGGCGACCGATCAGTAATCGACCCGCATCAGATATAGCCCTTGCGGTGGGGCGACTTGACCGCACGCGGTGCGATCGCGCGCGGCGAGCGCCGCGGCGAGATCATCGGCGCTCCACTTGCCTTCCCCGACATGCACCAGCGAACCGGCCATCGAGCGCACCTGGTGCTGCAGGAAAGAACGCGCCGAGGCGCCGATACGGATCTCTTCGCCAGTGCGCGCGACGTCGAGGCGATCGAGCGTCTTTACCGGCGATTTGGCCTGGCACTCGGCAGAGCGGAAGGTGGTGAAGTCGTGATGGCCGACAAGGCGCTGTGCGGCGGCATGCATCGCTTCGGCATTGAGCGGGCGCGGCACGCGCCAAGCG
>CATPBC010000279.1 GCA_955652195.1 uncultured Xanthobacteraceae bacterium
GCATAGCCGAGCGGCTGGTGAATCTCCGATCCAACCCCGGTGCCGAGCATCATCGGAACGCCGCCAAGCAGCGCCGCCATCGTCGTCATCAGGATCGGCCGAAACCGCAGCATACAGGCCTTATAGATCGAGTCCTCCGGGCTGGCGCCCTCGTGGCGTTCGACCTCGAGCGCGAAGTCAACCAGCATGATGCCGTTCTTCTTGACGATACCGATCAAGAGTATAATCCCGATCATAGCGATCACGCTGAGATCGACATGCACGGCCAGCAAGAGCAGCAGCGCGCCGATGCCGGCCGACGGCAAGGTCGACAGGATAGTGATCGGATGGATAAGGCTCTCGTAGAGAACGCCCAGGATGATATAGATGACCACCAGCGCCGCTGCGATCAGGATCACTTCGCCGGAAAGTGCCGATTGGAAAGCGCTGGCGTTGCCCTGAAAGGCTGTGGCAAGCGACGCCGGCTTGCCGCTCTGGCGCTCAAACCGCTGGATCGCGGCAACGGCATCGCCGAGCGCTGTGCCGGGCGCCAGGTTGAATGAGATCGTGGTTGAAGGGAACATGCCCTGGTGGTTGATGACGATCGGCGCTGCCGAGATAGTACTGTTGGTTACCGCGCTAAGCGGCACCTGCTGTCCGGCAGAAGAGCTCACATAGATATTGTTGACTGAATCGGGGCTGGATTGGAATCGCGGATCGACCTCCAGCACGACATGGTACTGATTAAGCGCCGTATACATGGTCGAGACGATACGCTGGCCGAACGCGTCATCGAGCGTGTTATCGACCGTTGCCGGTAAAATTCCGAAGCTCGACGCCACTTCTCGATTGACCGTAACGTTCAGACGTGGACCAGCGTTCTCCTGGTCGGTGGTGACACCGGTAACTCCGGGAATTTTCTTGATCTTATCCAGAAATATCGCCGACCAGTGATTCAGCTCGTTCGAGTCGGCATCGGTCAAAGTGTACTGATACTGCGTCTTGGATAGCCGCGCTCCGACAGTGATGTCTTGTGCGGCCTGCATATAGAGCGTGATGCCTTCGACGGCAGCGAGTTTCGTCTGCAAGCGTGCGATTATCTGATCGGCGCTCGCTTTGCGCTGGTCGCGCGGTTTCAATGCGATAAAAACTCGCCCTTGGTTCAGGGTCGAAGTTCCTCCGCCGGCGCCAATCGAGGCGCCGACCGAATAGACGTCCGGGTCCTTTAACACAGTGTTGATCACGGCTCCCGTGCGCTGAACCATGGCAGAATACGAAACATCTTGGGCCGCCTCCGCGATGCCTACGATCAGTCCCGTGTCTTGCTGCGGGAAGAAGCCCTTTGGAATGACAACGTACAGGTAGCCGGTGACAGCAATCGTACCGAGCATGACCATGAGAGTGATGAACCGGTGCCGTAGCGCGACTTTGAGACCGCGTTCATAGATCGCGAGCAAGCCATCGAAGCCGCGCTCAAACAGCCGATACAGCCAGCCATGCTGTTTGGTCTCACGCTTGAGTAGGCGCGCGCACATCATCGGCGTGAGCGTGAGCGAGATAACAAGCGAGAGAACCAGCGACACGCTTACCGTGATCGCGAATTCCTGGAATAGCTTGCCGACGTAGCCGCCCATCAAGAACAATGGGATGAACACCGCGATCAGCGAAAGCGTGATCGAAACGATGGTGAAGCCGATCTCCTGCGAACCCTTAAGCGCGGCTTGCATCGGGGAAAGACCGCCTTCGATATGGCGGACGATGTTTTCGATCACGACGACGGCGTCGTCGACCACAAAGCCGATCGCGATTGACAGCGCCATCAGCGACAGATTGTCGAGGCTGTAGCCAAGCTCATAGAGCACGGCGAAGGTCCCGATCAGCGACAGCGGCACGGTGATCGCGGGGATCACCGTCGCCCAGAAGTTGCGCAAGAAAATGAAGATGACCATCACCACCAGCGCAACCGTCAATAACAAGGTGAATTGCACGTCCGACACGGATGCGCGGATGGTTTGCGTCCGATCGGAAATGACGTTGATCTTGACAGCCGGCGGTAATGACGCCTGAAGTTGCGGCATCAACGCTTTGATGCTGTCGACAGTCTGGATCACATTTGCGCCGGGCTGCCGCTGAATGGCGAGGATGACCGCGCGCTGATTGTTGAACCAGCCGGCAAGGAGGTCGTTCTCCGGCGCCTCGATCACTTTGCCGATGTCGCCGATGCGCACCGGCGCGCCACTGCGGTAGGCAACGATCAGATTGTTGTAAGCGTCGGGCTTAAGCAACTGATCGTTGGTATTGAGCGTGTAGCTTTGCTGCGGACTGTTCAACGTGCCTTTGGGCAGGTCGACATTGGCTTGCGCGAGCACGTTGCGCACGTCTTCCAGAGCGATGCCGCGGTTTGCCAGCGCCTGCGGGTCGACCTGAACGCGAATCGCGGGCTTCTGCTGGCCGCCGATGCCGACAAGGCCCACGCCCGGGATCTGCGAAATCTTGGGCAACAGGATGTTCTCGGCGTAGGCGTCGACCGTGGTCAGCGGCAGTGTGGCGGAGGTCAAGCCGAGCACCAGGATCGGCGTGTCGGCTGGGTTAACCTTGCGGATCGTCGGCGGATAGGGAATGCCCTGCGGGAGAAACGGGCTTGCCGCATTGATCGCCGCCAGGACGTCGGTCGCGGCGCTGTCGATGTCGCGGCTCAGCGCGAATTGCACGGTGAGCTGAGTGAAGCCGAGCGCGCTGGCCGAGGTCAGCTGGGTAACGCCGGGAATTTGCGAAAACTGCTGCTCGAGTGGCGTGGCCACCGATGAGGCCATGGTCTGCGGATCGGCGCCCGGCAGCTGCGCCGTCACTTGAATGGTTGGAAAGTTGACATTGGGCAGCGAAGCCACCGGCAGCAAGCGGTAGGTGACAAGCCCGCCGAGCAACAGGCCGACCATCAGCAGCGCCGTCGCAATCGGGCGTTGAATGAAGGGAGCGGAAATGTTCATGGGATTTCTTGCTCCACCGAGCTCTGCAAGTCGGCTTCCTGCGCCGCCTTGCCGTGAAGCTCTTGCACATGCGCGCCGGCCTGCAGCCGGTACTGACCGTTGACGACGACGTTTTCGTTTGCTTGCAAGCCGGAGTCGATCAGAGCAACTCCTTCGCTGATCTGCGAAACGACGACCGGGCGCGTTTGTACGGTTTGGTCGGGACCGATCACCCAGACGAACGAGCCTTGCGGTCCCTGTTGCACAGCGGAGGCAGCGATCGTCAGCCCGTTCTGTCGCGTGTCGAGGAGAAGCCGGGCGTTGATGAGCTCGCCCGGCCACAGCATGTGCTTGGCATTGGGAAAGCTCGCCCGCAGCCGTATCGTGCCGGTGGTCTGGACGATCTGGTTGTCGATCAGATCGAGCTTACCCTCGTCGAGCTCGGTTTTGTCGTCCTGGCTGTAGGCGAGGACCGTGCGCGGTCCCTTCGCCATCTTTTGCTGAATCTCGACGAAATCGGTCTGCGGCAGCGAGAAGATCAGCGAGATCGGCTGGATTTGCGTCACGTCGACCAAGCCGTTGGCATCGGTCGGATGAATGATGTTTCCGACATCGATTTGGCGAATACCCGTCACACCGTCGATCGGGGCGGTCAGCTGTGTGTAGCTCAAATTCGTTTTGGCCTGTTCGATGACACCCTCATCGGATTTCACCATGGCCTGGAGCTGAGCCAATTGAGCATTCTGGGTCTCGACGAGCTGCGTGCTCGCATAGCCCTTCTGCTGAAGCGACGTGTACCGGGTCGAATTGGCCTGAGCATTGAGCACTTGCGCCTGATCGCGGTCGCGGTTTGCCATCGCCTGGTCGAGTTGCGCTTGATAGGGACGCGGATCGATCTCCGCCAGCAGATCACCTTGATGCACCGTCTGGCCTTGGGTGAAGGCAATCTTGATGAGCTGTCCGGTAATCTGACTGCGGACGATTACGTTGTTGTAGGCAATCACCGTCCCGACCCCGCGCAGATAGATCGGTACATCGCCCTGGCGCACCGTTTCAGCGACGACCGGGACGGCCGGAGGCGCGGCAGCGGTGTGTGCTGGTTCGGCAGTATCGTGCAGGTGCATGGCTGCCAAAGCGACGCCCGCCGCTGCGATCAGCGTGGCCGCGACAATGATGAGTCTCTTTCGCATAGCTTGCCCCAATCTGTTTTCAGCAGCCGGCCGAAATTCCCGGCGTGGTCATGCCGGTACTTGTGGAACTGGAAGTGCCCGTGAACGAGCCAGTACACGGCAATGTCATCGTGCTCGGCATCGGAACGCCGATCAGCGGACTGACGCCGCCATTGTCGATTTCAGTTGCACCGAGCGGAATCGTTCCGCCGTTTAGTGTGGTGCTCGAAGTTGTTCCAGATGTTGACAGTGGCGAGGCAACGCCCGTCGAAGTTATGTTGCTCGACCCGCAGACGGAGGTTGAACTCATTGACCCAGTCGAACTGAATCCGCTGCCGTCGAAGGTGGAGTTCGTACCGGACATCGAAGTCATTCCAGATCCACTCGATCCGGAAAGCCCCGAATTAGCGCCGCTTGCGTTGCAGTTCGAGCTTGCTGTCGGGCTTAGGCCGCCTGGATCGATCTCGGTCGCACCCAACGGAATGCCGGTGCCACCATTCGATCCGGTGGACGTGCTCGAGCCCAGCATGCCGAGCGGGGACGTTGCTCCCATGGCCGAACCCATGGCCGGGATGCTGGTTGGGCTTTGTGCGTGAGCCGCTCCACAGCCGAGCATGACCACAGCCGCAAGTGCGATAAATACTCTCATGGAAGCCGTCCTCATTGTCGCGTTGATCGCCCTCCTCAAAAAAGGAATTTTGAGGAGGGCGAGAACGGAAGCGTGTTACTGCCTACTCGGCAGTCTGCGGCGCGTAGAAATCGCCCTCACGAGCCTGGTTTAGCTCTTGAGCGTTCGGTTGCTGCACGACGGTCTTGCTGGGCGCGTAGTAATCACCCTGCTTGAACTCGTTGAGTTCCTGAGGAGTGGCGTGCTGCACGACGGTGTTGGTCGGGGCGTAATAGTCCCCTTGCTTGATCAAATCCGTCGATTGCGCGAACACCGGCGCCGGAATGAACGCCGCAAGGCCCGCAATGACGAACGTTTTGCTGAGCATTTTCATCTTCGATCTCCTTAGTCGTCCGGTGACGCGTTCTGCGTTCACGAGGCGTGAGTTTGCGACGGTATGCCGAGTCGATTGACCCGCCTTGTCCGTCGCGATCGAAGATAGGCCGACAGCTCACGAGCACAATTAAATAGGGATTCAGAAGATTAAACTCGCTGTCATTGAAGGCGCGGGGTTAGCGTCTCGGAAAACATTGATCGCGAACTGGTGCGTATTCATGCGAGTGCATGGATCAGCGAGATCTACGCCGATGCGTGAAACGATCTAAAATAGATAAATCGGCACTGGTACGGCTATCTTTGCTATTGCCGGCTTCAAACGAAGGAGCTGCGGTGACGGCATGACGAAATGGCGAAATTTAGCAGTCTCGCTGTATATCGCTTCGAGAATCCATGTTGCCACCAAAGACAGCCACTGCCGCAACCCGATTGTCTCGATCTGCTGCTGTACGACGCTATCCTGATTGCCTCTCACAGCGAATGTGAGGACGCCGAAAGACAATCGAAAAATTGTGCGCGATATCTCGTTCATGGCGCAACGCTTATTCAACCTAAGAAGCACGTCCGTCGCAGTCCGAGATAGGCCTACGGCGTGCGAGTACAATTAAATTGGCATTCAGAAAATTAAACTTGATTTCATTGAATGCAGGTTCGCAGCCAGGAGGTTGCCAACGCGTGCCTACATCGTGACTGTATTTAGTCTCCCGGAGGACGCAGTTAAATTGATGCAGTGCTGCCAGCGGCGGCACGACGCCGCAGACCTCTCGAATTGCGCGTGGCGCTTCGGTATAAAAGGAGCGCATTTACGGAGGTTTTGTTGTCGATCCGAGCGGCGCAATTCATCAAGGCACGCGCATTTTCGGCGATGGTATTCATGCTACTTGGTCTTGCGCCGGCGCTCGCTGTGGTCCGGATTGGCGACGACAGCGGTGGACAGATCGGTCCTTACCTCGCCAAATATCGTGCATTGCGAGCATCCGGCGAGCGCGTGGAAATCGACGGCGCCTGTGCGTCGGCGTGCACCATGCTGCTAGGCATCATTCCGCGAAATCATATCTGCGTCAC
>CATPBC010000280.1 GCA_955652195.1 uncultured Xanthobacteraceae bacterium
CTCTTCTCTTGTGCCACGACGTATATCGTTGACCACTTCCACTGTGCAAATGGCCGCGTCAAGCACACCCTGCTCATTCGTTATCTCGGTTTCTGATATCGGCGGATGAAGTGTGCGTAATGTTTCCTGGAGTGCTGTGCGTGCACGTTCGTAAATTTCATGCCTAGCTTCATCGGTTTTGCTAGGCAAACGGGAGACCGCGAGGGCTATAACAGAATAATAGTCAGCCATGGATGGCCCCCCAAACGAGACGCCCATAAAGGGGCACCGAAGTTAGGCAGATCAGAGGCGGTGATCTTTTGCAGGAGGAGCGTCACTCGAACCGCGCAGTGGACCACCGGAATTTGGAGTTATCAAGTTCCGCATTGGGCCATTTTCGACGTTTGCGATGCAAGTAGAGCAGTTCCGGTCTTCCCCCCAGAACCGGAAATTCCAAGCCCCCTAGTCAATTCTTCAATCGGTACACAGGCGGGGACGATCTCGCGGCGCTGCCGTTCTCCCACGCTGGGACGTTCGACCGTCAATGAGACGGCATTCGTTACCGCAAAAGAATGCAATGGGAGAACACCAAGGAGAACGTCATGAACAAGAGGATATTTACGGCCGCACTGATGACATCTGCGCTGTTATGGAGCGCCGGATTGGTTAGCGCCCAATCCTCCGGCACGGCAGCGGAAGCCAGAGCCATGCTCGACAACGCCGTTGCCGCACTCAAAGCCAACGAGGCCACAGCGCTCGCCGCATTCAACGATAAGAGCAACACGAAATTCCACGACCGCGATCTTTACGTGTTCTGCTACAACATGACCGACGGCAAATTCACAGCACACACAAACTCGGCGATGATGGGCACCGACGTCCGCGCCTTGAAAGCCAAGGACGACCCGCTCGGACAAAGAATCTTCGATACGATCAACAAATCGTCCGGAGGAAGTGTCCTCACAGTGGACTACAACTTTCCGAAGCCCGGCACGACCGAGCCTGTTCCCAAGCAATCCTTTGTGACGAAAGTCGGCAACCAGGGCTGTGGCGTCGGCTATTACAAATAGTCCGACCGACGTCTTCGCGGCACCAGCAGACTAGGTGCGGCACTGCTGAAGCATGGTCTGTTCAGATTGGATCGGATCACGCTTTTATTCGGTGGGTATTCCCACCGCGGCCCCGCCAGCGGCAAAAAGGTTGCGGAAGAGGTTCCCACCCTTGCGCTTTACGCGGCCGGTGGCATCGATCACGAGCCCTCCCTGCGTATGAAAGAGCGCGCCAGTTACTTTGACGGCGCAAAATGGCGGCATCAAATGCTGCTCTACGGAAAATCGCCGCCCATACCGATCGACTTCTCCGCGCTTTTTTAGTGCTTCAATGTTGCGCCACTCCGCAGCAAAAGCCTCAGCAGGGACCCGCATATTCGCTGCGAGTTCGTCAACACTTTCCGCCATGACTATCGCACCCGCGCGCTCTGCGTTTTGAAAGTCCTCGAATTGCCGCGCGACCGAGGCAATGCGTGCATCAAACACATCCCAAGCGATTCTACCCGGCTGGCGGAGGACTTGCGCGGCCTGCTCGGAATAGCCGTGAGTTTCGTCGCAAAAGCGCTGGCCCTGCGCATTGATCTGAATCCCACCCTCCATGATCACTGCCCAAGTGATCAAGGTGTTGTGCGGGGTCGCGACCGAACCGTGGCCTTGGTAGGCGCCGAGACAAGCAAGTTCAGCGCCGAGCGCCTGACCCCACAGAACGGCATCGCCGCGATTGCCGGAGTGCCCAAAATAGAGCGCGTCCGCCATCTCCGGTATGAAGCGGCGTACCAGCTCCGGGCTGCCGCCGTAACCATTGCAAGCCAGGATTAAGGCTTCGCAGCCGATGCGCTCTCGCGTCCCGTCGCTCCGCACGATCTCAACGCCACGCACCAGACCGTCGCCTTCTGCGATTAATCGGTCGGCAGCACTTCCGGTCAACAGGACAATCTCGCTCAATTCGGCGGCATTGCGCAGGCGGTCAATCAGTTCCCGGCCCGTGCGGCTCGGCAAACCGTGCATCCGCAGGGCGGAATGGCCTGGATAATTGAAGTTCTCGACCAACTCGAACGGCAATGCGTGGCGATCGGAGAGCCATTCAATCAGCGGTGCGGAACCGCACGCCACGGCTTCGACTATCGCGGGAGGGGCTTCGCCATTGGCCTTGCCCTGTATGTCGGCAGCGAAACGCTCTGGGCTGTCGGCGATGCCCTTAGCGCGCTGAAAGCGTGTGTCAGCGGCGGGAATGAGCCCGGCCGATAGGCCGGTCGAGCCGCTGGGGACCGAATCGCGCTCAATCACCACGGCGTTTACGCGCGACTCCTTCGCCGCCAAGGCTGCGCAAATTCCCGCTGCGCCGGCGCCGACTATTAAGAGCGGCACCTGCGCGTTCCATTCTCCAACGGAATCGAAGGTGACTGCGCTCATGGTGTCGCGGGCTCCGGAATAGTCACACTGCAAAAGCTGAAAGGACGAAAACCTCTGCCACCTTTCGCGAAATACTCGATGCAATGTGGCTGTTCATGACAAATTCGAACGAGCACTGTCCCCGCATTTTCCGGTGCCGCGGATCGCCGCCAACAACTGTGCATCTTCAAGGCCAAGATCAGTCATCCAGCGGCTTTGGCCTGGTTAGTCGACGCGCGGAAACGCCCAGGCGCGCTCCCTTTGGTCCCTCTCCTTAAACGCTGTGATGCGGTCGCCGTAATTCTCCGTGAGTGCAATATCGTCCCAGCCGTTCAGCAGCCGCATCCGGCGAACGGGGTCAATGGCGAAATGGTAGGTGCGATTGCCGCAGACGATGGTCTGCCGTTCAAGCTCAACAGTAACAAGCAGCTCAGGCGTTCGCTTGAGCGCGCCCATGATTTCGAAGGCTTCCTCGTCGGAGATGATCGCCGTAAGTACCCCGTTCTGCACGGCGTTGCCCGAGAAGATGTCGCCGAATGACGGCGCGATGACGCAGCGTATACCATAGTCATAAAGCGCATAGACTGCGGCCTCGCGCGACGAGCCGCAGCCGAAATTGCGCGCGCCGATAATGATTTTGGCATTGCGCCACGCGGGCTTGTTTAGCGGGAAATCCGGTTTTTCTTTGCCTTCGGCGTCAAAGCGCAGATCGTGGAACAACACTTTGCCGATGCCCATGGCGCGTGTCCATTTCAGATAGCGCGCCGGTAAAATCTGATCGGTATTGAGGTTGCTCTGCTCGATTGGACAGGCCGCTCCGGTCGATGAGGTGAATTTGTCCATGGCTTACGTCTTCCGGCCAGCGAGCAACGGACGCACGTCGGCGAGGTGGCCGTTGACGGCGGCAGCCGCCACCATCGCCGGCGACATCAGATGCGTGCGCGCACCAGGACCTTGTCGGCCACGAAAGTTTCGGTTGGTAGTCGAAGCGCAGCGTTCTCCGGGCGCGACAATATCGCCGTTAATGCCGACGCACATTGAGCACCCGGATTCGCCCCATTCGAGCCCAGCATCGCGGAAAATGCGATCAAGCCCCTCCTCCTCGGCCAACCGTTTGACGACGGTCGAGCCAGCGGAAACGAGGCCCGGCACTTTGCTAATACGCCCCGCCAGAACTGCCGCGGCGGCACGTAGATCCTCGATGCGCGCGTTGGTGCAAGAGCCGATGAACACGCGATCGATGGCGATCTCGCTCAATTTTTTCCCAGGCGCGATGCCCATATAGTCAAGCGCATCGCGCAGATATTTGGCACGCTCGGCGTTTGCCTCGCACGCCGGATCGGGAACGCTAGCGTCGATTGGCAACGCGTCTTGCGGACTCGTACCCCATGTCACGATCGGCGCAATCGTCTTCGCATCGAGACTGATGTCGCGGTCAAATATTGCGCCGTCATCCGTGATCAACTTCGACCACGCCTCGACCGCTTGGTCGAATTTCGCGCCTTTCGGGGCATAAGGGCGGCCTTGCAGATAGGCGATGGCCGCCGCGTCCGGGGCGACCATGCCGCAGCGAGCTCCGGCTTCGATGGACATGTTGCACAAGGTCAAACGACCCTCGATCGACAATGCGCGAATCGCGGAGCCGGCGAATTCCAGCGCGCAACCGTTGGCACCGTCCGCGCCGATTTGCGCAATGACCGCGAGTATAATGTCCTTGGCGGAAATGCCGGGCGCTGTTGCGCCATCGATTGTGAGGCGCATGCGCTTTGGCTTTTTTTGCCAAATTGTCTGCGTCATCAACACATGCGCAACTTCCGACGCGCCGATACCGAAGGCGTAGGCGCCGAGCGCACCGTGCGTCGATGTGTGGCTATCACCGCAGACGATCAACAGTCCCGGCAGTGTCAACCCCTGCTCCGGCCCAACCACATGTACGATGCCCTGGCGGGGGTCATCGATCCCAAATAGTTTGATGCCAAACTTGGCGGTATTGTCCTCAACCTGGCGCACCATGCGGGCTATTTCAGGATCGGCGATATCGTGGCGCGAGCCGCGTGTCGGCACATAATGGTCCGCAACGCCGAAGGTCAGGCCTGGTTCGGCGACTCTAACGCCGCGTTCGGTAAGCTTAGCGAAGGCATGAAACGAGCCCTCATGCACATAATGGCGGTCCACCCAAAGCAGCGACTCGCCATCGTCACGTCGCAGAATTTCATGCGCGTTCCACAGCTTGTCGATGATGGTTTGGGGCTCGGTCATGCTTGAGGACCACAGCACGAAGTTCGCATCCGAGGATAGTATAGAAGAGCATCACAACCAATGTTAGGCTCCAGCTAAATTAAGAGGAGCGGAATATGTATTGTCAGCCGTTGAATGTTACCCGCCGCAAATTTTTGCAAACCACGGCGCTCGGCGCCACCGCTGCCGCTGGGGCTTTGTCCGCACCGGCCGCGCTGCGCGCGCAAGGCGGAGGGGTGAAAATCGGCGTGCTGCATCCGGTGTCCGGCGCGTTATCCTATTCCGGCCAGCAGGGCCGCCTCGGCGCGACAATGGCGATCGACGAAATCAACGGAGCTGGCGGCATCAAGGCATTGGGCGGCGCCAAGATCGATCC
>CATPBC010000281.1 GCA_955652195.1 uncultured Xanthobacteraceae bacterium
ATGGGCAAAGGCAACGAGGCAGGCGATGGCCGATACCGTTCATACCTGGTCGCCAAAGTTGCAACGAGACCGGCTGCAACGAAATCGGCTGCAAGAGGCCTTGTTGGGGTCGTCGACGGCGCGGAGCCTGCACCAGGTACTACGCCGCCGTTCGAGCATCGCACTCCTGATGTGCCTGCCTCTGATTGTGATCATCGCCTGCCTCGTGGTCTATCCGGCGCTTTATTCCATCTACCTGTCCATGCTGAACAAAACGCAGACGCGCTTTATCGGTTTGGGCAATTTCAGCTTCCTGTTGTCGCGCGACGTGTTCTGGATGGTGGCGCAGCAGTCGGCCATTTTCGCGCTTACCGCCGTCTTCTTCAAAGCGCTAATCGGCCTGATCACGGCGCATCTCATCAACAATCTGCCGGCCAAAGGCCAGCGCAAGTGGCGCGGCATGTTGCTGGTTCCCTGGGTCATTCCGCTTGCGCTGTCGTCACTCGGCTGGTGGTGGCTATTCGACCCGACGCATTCGGCGTTCAATTACATTCTCGCCAGCCTCGGCCAAGATGAAGTGGCTTGGCTCAGCAATCCGTACTGGGCGCGGTTTTCGGTCATCCTCGTTAACGTCTGGTACGGCGCACCATTCTTCCTCATCATGTATCTGGCCGCGCTCAAATCGGTCCCCGAGCAGCTTTACGAGGCCGCCGCGATCGATGGCGCCAATGCCTGGCAGAAATTCCGCCATATCACGCTGCCAATGATGCGCAACATCATTGCGATCACTGTGCTGTTCTCGCTGATCGTCACGTTCGCAAACTTCGATATCGTGCAGATCATGACCGCGGGCGGGCCGCGTAACATGACACACGTCTTCGCCACTTACGCATTTCTGCTCGGCATCCGCTCCGGCGACCTGCCCCTGGGCGCCGCCACCTCGCTGTTCATGTTCCCGATCCTCGGCATAGCGGCGATCTTCATTCTGCGCGGCGTGCGCAAGCGCGGCAGAGAAATCGGATGAGCACTGCCGCAGTCGCCGCGCGCAGCGCCGGCCACGGTCTCGGTCTGCGCGCCAGTCTGAGCCGCAATCGCCGCTGGGCCTTGATCGCGTCTTACGTTTTTTTGGCAATGTTCGCGATCTTCTTTCTGATCCCGCCTTATTACATGATCGTCACTGCGTTCAAGACCGACTCCGAGGTCGCACGCATGGTGACAAATCCATGGATCATCTCGGACGGCGTCACGCTTGATCAGTTTAGAATCTTGCTGACGCAAACCGACTTTCTGACTTTCTTCAGGAATACCGTGGTCGTGACGCTTTGCGTGGTCGCGATCACCATGGTGGTCAGCGTGTTGGCCGCCTTCTCGCTCGGCCGGATGAAGTTTTGGGGCTCGAGCATCCTGGCCACGGGAATTTTTCTGACCTATCTGGTCCCCGATACCTTGCTGTTCATTCCGCTGTTTCAGATCGTCAAGGCGGTCGGGCTGCTCAATTCTTATTGGGGCATGGTGCTGGTGTACCCGACGCTGACGGTGCCGTTCTGCACCTGGATCATGATCGGCTATTTCCAATCGATCCCCAAGGAACTGGATGAAGCGGCGCTGATCGACGGCGCGGGTCACATGCAGATGTTGACCAAGATTTTCATCCCGGTGGCGTTGCCGGGGATCATCGCCGCCATGATCTTCGCTTTCACGGTATCTTGGGCGGCGTTTGTCTATCCGATGGCGTTTCTTTATTCAGCGGACCAACAGGTCCTGACCGTCGGTACCGTGACCAGCCTGATCCGCGGCGACGTTTACAAATGGGGAATGCTGATGGCCGGTGCGCTCATCGCCGCAGCGCCGCCGCTAGTGATCTACGCTTTTCTCATGGACTACTACATCGCCGGCCTGACCGCGGGCGCGACGAAGGGGTAAGCAGGGGTTCGCGATCATGGCCGAAGTTTTGTTGCGTAACGTCATCAAGCGCTTCGATAGCGTCGAAGCGGTACGCAGTATCAATCTCGACATTCCGGACAATGAATTCGTAGTCCTGGTTGGCCCCTCAGGCTGCGGCAAGAGCACGACGCTGCGCATGATCGCCGGCCTCGAAGAGGTGACGTCGGGCGATATCTATATCGGCGGGGAAATCGTCAACGACCGGCCGCCCAAAGACCGCGATATCGCGATGGTGTTTCAGAACTACGCGCTTTATCCGCATATGAGTGCGTACGAGAACATGTCCTTCGGGCTGAAGCTGCGCAAATTTTCCAAGGACGAGATTCGTAAGCGCGTCGATCACGCGGCTCGCATCCTCGACATCACCGAACTTTTGGATCGCAAGCCGAAGGCGCTGTCGGGGGGGCAACGTCAGCGCGTTGCGATGGGACGCGCGATCGTGCGCAATCCGAAAGTGTTCTTGTTCGACGAGCCGTTGTCGAACCTCGACGCCAAACTGCGCGTGCAGATGCGCACCGAGATCAAGCGCGTGCATCAGATGGTGAAGACGACCACGGTCTATGTCACTCACGATCAGGTCGAAGCCATGACGCTGGCAGACCGCGTCGTGGTCATGAACGGCGGCGCCATCGAGCAGATCGCAACGCCGCAAGATCTCTATCATCATCCGAAAACGCGCTTCGTCGCCGGCTTCATCGGTTCGCCGGCGATGAACTTCATGCGCGCCCGCCTCGAGCAGAACGGCGCCGGATCGCGGCTGCGCGTTTCCGACAAGATCAGCCTGCCGGTGCCGGCGGCGCGAACGGCCCGCTATCAATCACTGACCGGAAAAGAATTGACGCTGGGACTGCGACCCGAGCACATCACCGAGCCGCGGCGCAGCGATCGCGATCAAAATTGCGAGTTTGAGGTCAATCTCGATGTCGTCGAGCCGATGGGCATGGAGACGATGGTGTTTCAGAACTACGCGCTTTATCCGCATATGAGTGCGTACGAGAACATGTCCTTCGGGCTGAAGCTGCGCAA
>CATPBC010000282.1 GCA_955652195.1 uncultured Xanthobacteraceae bacterium
ATAAAGAACAGCCCGAAATCAAAAGCATTTGCGGTAGCAACGATGGACGCCACAGCGGATACCTCAACCACAAGCCGACCAGCAGAGCATCGCGGCCGCGTCGAAGACGACGCGCTGGTTCGCGGCCTCGGCCGCTACATCGCCGATGCGCCGCTGCCGAACCAGGCCTACGCTTATTTCGTGCGCTCGCCGCACGCATTTGCCCGCATCGTGCGCGTCGATAGTTCGGCGGCAGCCAATGCGCCGGGCGTCATTGCCGTTCTCACCGCGCAAGACATGGAAGGCGTCGGCAATATTGCGCGGCACCCGCCGGTGCCAGGTCGCAGCGGCGCCAAGCTCGTCCTGTCGCACCGTCCGGCGCTCACCCGCGACCGCGTCATGCATATCGGCGAGGCGGTAGCGATGGTGATCGCCGAGACCGCGCTTGCCGCGCAAGATGCCGGCGAATTTGTCGATATCGAATATGAGCCGCTCAAGGCGGTAACCGACGCCCGCGAGGCGCTCAAGCCGGGCGCGCCGCAGCTTTGGCCGGACGCAGCGGGCAATCTCGCCGTCGATTGGCCGGGTCCCGCCGCCGAGCCCGACGCCAATGCGGCGGAAGTGGAGCGCATCTTCGCTTCGGCAAAACATGTGGCGCGCATTGCGGAAATGAATCAGCGCCTCGTCGTTGCCTCGATGGAGCCGCGCGGCGCCACCGTAAGTTACGACGCCGCCAAAGACTCTTATCTGATGCGGACCTGCTCGCAGGGCGCCGGCGCCATGCGCGAAAATATCATGGCGATCATGAATCTGCCGAAGGAGCGCATCCGCGTTATTACCGAAGATGTCGGCGGCGCCTTCGGCCTGAAAACTTCGGCCTATCCCGAATATATCGCGCTCATTGTCGCCGCGAAGAAGCTGGGCCGGCCGGTGCACTGGATGTCGGGCCGCTCGGAAGCGTTCTTGAGCGACAACCAGGCCCGCGACATGTACAGCGAGGCGGAGCTGGCGCTCGATGAGAATGGAAAATTCCTGGGCCTGCGCATCCGCAGCGTCGCCAATCTCGGCGCCTATATCGGCGCGGTCGGCGCCAATATTCCGACTTTCAATTTCACCCGCTGCCTGCCCGGCATGTACGACATCCGGCACATCGATGTCGCGACCAGATGCGTTTATACGAATACGATCCCGACCGCGCCCTATCGCGGCGCCGGCCGGCCGGAAGCCAATTACGTGCTGGAGCGCGTGGTCGACGAGGCGGCGCGCGTCACCGGCATCGATCCGGTCAAGCTGCGGCGGCGCAATCTGATCAAAAAATCGGCGATGCCGTACAAGACCGCGGTCGGCACCACGATCGACAGCGGCGATTTCGCGCCGATGCTCGACAAGGCGCTGGAGCTTGCCGATTACGGAAATTTCAAACGCCGCCGCCGCGACGCGCAAAAGCACGGCAAATATCGCGGGCTGGGCATTTCCTGCATGCTCGAACATGCCGGCGGTTCGCCGGTCGAAACCGCGATGCTGGCTTTCAGCGAGGGCAAGCTTTTGCTCAGCCTCAACGTGCAGAACACCGGCCAGGGTCATGCCACGGTGTTTCCGGGCGTGATCGCGCAAAAGCTCGGCATTCCGTTCGAGAAAGTCGCGCATCGCAACGGCGATTCGTCGAACGAGCTGCCCGGCTATGCCTCGGTCGGTTCGCGCTCGGCCATGACCGCGGGCCACTCGGTCGCCAAATCGATCGAGGCCATCCTGCACAAGGGCAAGCCGATCGCCGCCGCCATGCTCGAAGCCGGCGAGGCCGACATCGCCTATAAAGACGGCCATTTCGCCGTGGTCGGCACCGACCGCCGCGTGTCGCTGTTCGCGGTCGCCGCGCGCGCCGCGGAAATGAAAAAGCGCGGCGAAATTGCCGAGGACCTCGATACCAAAACGACGACCGAAACGCCGCTGTCGTTTCCCAACGGCTGCCACGTCGCCGAGGTCGAGATCGATCCCGATACCGGACACATGGCGATTGTCGCCTATGCCGCGGTCGATGATTGCGGCACGCCGCTCAACACCATGATCGTCGAAGGTCAGCTGCAGGGCTCGCTGGCGCAAGGGATCGGTCAGGCTCTGATGGAGAGCGCGATCTACGACGACAGCGGCCAGCTCGTCACCGGATCGTTCATGGACTACGCCATGCCGCGGGCCGAAGACATGCCGCCGTTGCGCGATGCCATGCATAACGTGCCGGCGACCACCAATCCGCTCGGCGTCAAAGGCGTCGGCGAAGCCGGCACCACTGCGGCCATCGCGGCGGTGATGAACGCCGTCGCCGACGCCATCCCGGGCGGCGCCGGCGCGCATCTCGACATGCCGGCTTCGGCACGGCGGCTGTGGGAGGCTTGCCGGCGCGTGACGCAATAGAAAACCCTCTCCCCGCTTGGGAGAGGGAGCGTCAGCGCCGCTTCGCCGTCAGCACATTCGCTACCAGCACGCCAAGGCAGCCGACGAGCAGAATGCAACCGCTCAGCCATGACGCGGTGGTCGCGGGGGCGAGCGCGGCGATAATCCCGGCAAAGACCACGACGGCGGCGATGGCGAGCGCCAGCGCGCCGTCTTCGACAAACAGCCCGGCGAGTTCGCGCAGCGAAGCAATCATCGCGTGCCTCTCACGACGCGCTGCTCGCGGCGACACGGTTTTTGAGTAGCGCAACGCAAGCGAGGCCGGTGCCGAGGAACAGCGCGATGAATGCGAGGATCGCCAGATCCGCGCCCGGCCAGTCGACGCCGAAGCCCTCGCCGGTCCAGAACAGGCCGAACGCCGACAGCATCACCCCGACCGCGAATTTCAGCGCATTCTCCGGAACGCGCGCCAACGGCCGGTGCAGCACGACGCCGCTCAGCGCGACCAATAAACAGGCGGCGAACGCCGCCGCGCTCACCGGCAGCAACACGCCGCGGCCGGCGCTGACCGCGATGACGATGAAGACGACTTCAAGCCCTTCCAGCAGCACGGCCTTGAAGCTTGCGAGACCGGCCAACCAGTCGAGCCGCTGCTCATGACGCTGTTCTTGTCGGCGCGCCTGTTCGCGCAATTCCGCCGTTTCGCTGGCAAAGGCGGCTGTTTCATCGTGCAGCGCAATGATTCCCGCCGCGCGCAGGATCGCCTTGCGCAGCCAGCGCATGCCGAACAAAAGCAGCAAAATGCCGATCGCGATCTGCAGCACATTAAGCGGCACGCGATCAAGCAGCGGCCCCAATGCGACAACAATGAGCGCCAGCACGAGAAGCCCCGCGACCGCGCCGAGACCGGCCGGCCGCCAGCCGCGCACGATGGCGACGGCAAGCACAATCGTCAGCGCCTCGACCGCTTCGACCAGCGAAGCCAGAAACGCCGCCGTGACTGCCGATCCGGCGTGCAAGCTGATCATCTTGCGTGACTTTTGTTGTGTAGTTCTTGCGAACAAATTTCCTGAAAGTCTCGGTTCGCCAGCGTAGCACAAGGGTGCATAGTGCGCGACGGCGTGCGTGAACGATCGGCTGGTCTATGCATGGGCGATCTCGCGCTCCAGGAAACTGCGTGGCGAAAACCGAGCGGAGATCATCATGACCGAATTGATCGCGCGGCGCGAAGATCCGCCGGCGCCATTGCCGCCGGTGCCATTGCCAATGCCGGTGCTGCTCAGTTTCGTCGCCGGTTATCTCGACAGTTATACC
>CATPBC010000283.1 GCA_955652195.1 uncultured Xanthobacteraceae bacterium
CCCGATCTTCTGATTCTGGACGAACCATTCGTTTCGCTTGACGCGGCGCTGGCCGATCGATTGCGGGGCGAGCTCACCGAACTCGTTTCTCGCCGGTCGGTGACGACGCTCGTCGTGAGCCACAATATCGAGGAAGCGATCGGGCTTGCCGATCGCGTCTTTCTGCTTTCGTCTTCTCCCGCCCATGTGCTTGCCGACGTGCCTATCGAGCATCCGCGCAAACCGCGATCGGCGGATGAGATCGCGGCGATGGCGAATAGAATAATGGGCTTTGCCGATTCGGCGCATTGAGCGCTCGAGCGCCCAACGCTCTTATGCGGCTTGCGGCTGGGCGGTGCGGCGGATCATGCCCCACTGCGGGTTATAGCCGTGCACCGCCAGGAGAAAGAATAAAATCGTCGCGCCGCAGACGACGGCTGCCGAAAGCGGTTCAACCTCGCCGTAAAGCGCGAAGCGGATCAATTCCACCGCGTAAGTGAAGGGATTAACCGTCGCGACGATATAGACCCATTGCGATCCGCTCTGCTGCAGCTTCCACAGCGGATAGAGCGCCGAAGAGAAGAAAAACATTGGAAACATCACAAAATTCATCGCACCGGCAAAGTTTTCGACTTGGCGAATGTAGACCGACAGGAATAACCACAGCGCGCCGAGCATCAGTCCGGACACGATCAGCGCCGGCAGCACTTCGAGCCAGGCCAGCGGCTCGAATGTGACGTCGAACACGATGCAAATGGCGAGAAAAGCGTAGCAGGTGATGACCGAAAGGGCGGTACCGGCGCAGAGCTTGCACGCTAATAGGACCCAGCGCGGCAGAGGCGCCGTGAGCAAAAGACGCATCATTCCCATTTCGCGGTCATAGACCATGGACAGCGACGATTGCATGGCATGAAATAAAAGAATGATGCCGAGCAATCCGGGTACAATGTAGACCTGATAGGTAACGTAGACCTTATAAGGGGGGATGATTGATACCCCGAATACGTCGTAAAAGCCGACTGCGAATACCGCAAGCCACATTAGCGGGCGAACGAGCGCAGAAAGCAGTCGGCCGCGCTGCTGCACGAACTTTATGATCTCGCGGACGGTGACGGCGCGCAGCGCGCGAAGAACGTGGATAAATCTCATGAGCGATCTTTGGACGCTGCCATCCCGCCATTTAATGATCAGGCGGAGGCCAACCTAACTCTGACGCACGCCGACGATCAAGCGAACTCCTGCACGTGATCCAAGTGAACCAGGTGAAGCAAGTGATCTAATTAAGCCAAATGATATCAGTGATTTTATGACACCTAAACCAAGCGGCCCCGCCCTGATCCTCGACAATGTCGTCAAAACCTACGGCTCGATCCGTGCCGTTGACGGCGTGAGCTTCAGCGTCGCGCCCGGCGAATTCGTTGCGCTGCTCGGGCCGAATGGCGCCGGCAAGACCACGCTGTTCCAGCTTCTTTCCGGGCTGTTTGTTCCGGATTCCGGCCGGGTGAAAATCATGGGACAAGATATGCGGCGCAATCCGGTGCCGGCCTTGGCGATGCTGGGAATTGTCTTTCAACAGCCGGCTCTCGATCTGGAATTGAGCGTCAGCGAAAATCTGTTGTTTCATGCCGGGCTTCACGGCATGCGACGAAGCGCTGCCAAGGAGCGCATCGCCGCCGAGCTCAAACGGCTCAGCCTTGCCGAACGGGCAAAAGACAAGGCGGGGCAGTTGAGCGGCGGTAACCGGCGGCGGGTCGAGCTCGCCCGTGCCTTGTTACACGATCCGCGCGTACTGTTGATGGACGAGGCGACGGTTGGGCTCGATCCGGCCAGCCGCAGCGATTTGCTTAAATTGATGCTGACCATGCGCGTGGAGCGCTCGGTCGCGGTGTTATGGGCGACGCATCTGTGCGATGAGGTCTCAGGTGCCGACCGGGTCATCGTGCTGCATCGCGGCAAGGTCCTCGCCGATGCCACGCCGGCACAGCTTATTGCCCGCTCGGGGACAGCCACCATCGAGCAGGCATTTCTGGCAATGACTGGACCGCAATAGACCGCCGCTGTGGTTGCTGCGGCGCTGCACTAGTGCAGCAATCGGGCGAGGGCCTGGCCGGAAGCGGTGCGGAACTCTGCCGCACTTACGGTGCCGTCGTTATCGGGATCGGCGGCTTTGAACCGCTTTTCGACCGCCGCAAGATATTCGTTCTTGGTCAAGGTCTTGTCGTTGTCCGGATCGGCGGCAGTGAGGTCCCTCCGGCTCAGGCGGCCCTGCAACTCCTTGATGTCGAGCGTGCCGTCTTTGTCACGATCGAGCTTGTCGAAGAGGTCGCTTGCCGCCTTCTTGGCCTCGGCAAGGTCCACCGTGCCGTCATTATCGGTGTCAAATAGAGCGACCGGGGACGGCTTCTTGGCAAAGACAGCGCGCGTCGCTCCGATGCCGGCAAGCCCGGTGATGGCCGCCAATATGGCGTTGCGTCGGGAAATCATGGGGAATCCTCGCGATGACGAGCTTCTTTGAGAATTAAGTACGTTCGCAGCTCTGAGTTCCGCAAGCGGGTGCCCGACATTTCATTTCAGTTTCTCATTTCAGTTTCAGCGGTTCTCGCAGGATGTCAGATCCTTTTCCCGGATCGAGAAGATTGCGCCCGGTTCGATTTTTATGTTCTGCACGTAGCAGCTGCGGCCCGTCGTGTCTGTGAACTTCGCGTCATATACCCCCGCCGGCACATCACGGATGGCCAGCCGCTCATCGAAATCGACGCGGCCGTCCTTGTCATTCTGACACTGGTTCGGACCCCAATCCGATGTTCCGGCCGGGGCCAGATAGAATTGCGAAATCGTATTTTTGGTCAAATTCCAGAATCGTGTCGGTCGTTGTTGCGCGGCAGCTTCGCGAACGCCGGCCGCTACGGCAAGCGTCAATACGAGGATATGGCACAACTTGCTCACGGGGGTTCCTTCGCACCGCTCTCCACAGGTCCCAGCGCCAGGGCTTAGCTCAGGAATGGCATGCGGTAAACGCGGCGCGCCGGCTTATAGAGGCTTATGCTTTTGAAGGCAGTTGCTGCGCCGCCGATAATAATTGCACGGCGATACGGATCAGATCAGGCAGATTCTCGGCGTTCAGTTTCTGCTTGAGCTGCGAACTGACATTGACGACGGTTTTGTAACTTACGTTGAGGTCGTCGGCGATGCGGTTATAGGACTTGCCTTGGGCGAGCAACGACAAGGTCTGCAGTTCCCGAGGCGTAAGGCCGGCGAGCGGATTCTGCCCTCCCGGTGTATTCGCAAATGCCACTTGCAAAGCGAGATCGTCGCTCAAATACCGCCTGCCAACGCGCACCTTTTTGAACGCTTCGATGAAGTGCTCAGGCGAGGTATCCTTGACCACGTAACCGGTGGCGCCGGCTTGCAGGGCGCGGGCGACAACCACGGGATCGCTGTGCATGCTGAAAACGAGGATGCGCACGTTCATATCGTCGGCCCGAATGCGCCGAATCAATTCGAGTCCGCCGAGCCCGCTGTCGTGTAAGCCAAGATCGATAATGACGACCTCCGGACGCTTGCCGCTGAATAGCCGGTATCCGGATGCGGCATCCGCGGCCTCGATCACGTCGGTCACGCCGGCATCTTCCAGCATGCGCCGGCAACCCTGCAGCACGATCGGGTGGTCATCAATGATCAGGACCTTGGTCATCGTGTTTTCCAATTATCCTGGCGCCGCCCCGGTACGACGCGTCGGCTTCGCCGATCGGAATGCTGATGCTGACACAGGTGCCGCAGCCGGTTTCGCTGTCGAGAGAATAATGGCCGCCTAGCCCCTCAACGCGCTCCTGCATGCCGCGGATTCCCAATCCCGCCGGCGCGCCCACAGCCATGCCGCGGCCGTCGTCGTGGACCGTCACTTTCAGCAGCGCCGCAGCGCCGTCGTCATGGATGTCGATGGCGACATGCTTTGCCTGTGCGTGGCGGATCGCGTTAGTCAGGCTCTCCTGAATGCAGCGGTAGACGGTGAGATCGATCGAATCCCCGTAGCTTGGCGCAAGCCCTTGAGCGCGCAAGTCGAACGAAGTCTGCGGCGTTTGCCGTGCGCGTTCGCCCACGAGCTGTGCGAGGATGTCCTTCAGCGGCACGTGGCCGAGCGCCATCGGCCGCAGGCGGTCGAGCATAGTGCGGTTGATGGCCTGCAGGTGCTCGACCGTGGCGACGATCTCGCGGGCGCGCTCGGACATTTTCTGCGCGGCCTTCTCCGGAAGCTCTGCCATCGCCGCGGCGATCGAGGCGGCGCAGACCTTCAGTCCGAACAGACACGGACCCACCTCGTCATGCAGTTCGAGCGCAGTGCGCCGGCGTTCGTCGTCCTGCGCGCTGATCAGCCGCCGGTTCAGCGTACGATTTTCCGCCCGCGCGGTCTCGAGCGCGCGGGCGAGTGCGTTGAAGCGAGCCACAATGACCGCCAATTCGCGCGGATAGGGCTGCGGCAGCCGAACTCCGTAGCTTTGACGTCGAAGGTCTGACAGACCGGCGCCCAGCGCGGTCAAAGGGTCGAGCACGCGGCCGAACAGCACATAGAGGAGGCCGATCATCGTGAGGTTGAGCAGCACGGCGACCGACCCGATCGCGAGCAGGTTTTCCCACACCTCCGCAATTTCGTCGGCGGGCTCGCCGACGATCTCGACCTGTCCGACCGGCCGGCCTGCGGCAATGACGGGAATGTCGTGGGGCTCGACCGCGGGGGCGACGAGCGCGGCAAACCAGACCGGCGCCGGCGCATGCTCCTTAGCGCCAAAGGTCAGGGCGGGCGCCACGGGCATACCTGCCGGATCCTTTACGGCGATGCGCACGTGGCGCATCGAGCGCAGTTGCGTGGGAAGCGCGCGCAAAAATTCCTCGGCGCTGAGTTGCTGGCCGACATATTTCGCAGCATCGCCGACCAGGAGCTCAGCGAGATGAACCGAGGCCGCAATTTCGACACTGGTTTGCGCGCGCGCCCGCCAAATCGCGATCGTGCCGGAGAGCAGCGCGGCCAAGAGATCGATGAGGACGAACACGACCAGAAGCTGCAAACGAATAGAACGGCCATACCACAGTCCATGCAGCATGCGCTGCCGCGGCGAGGCTGCAGTCAGCGATCCGGCGGTGGGAGCGAATTGCGCGCTAATGACCTTCCCCCTGCGCCCCTCGTGCAACTGCGCCGCTGCCTTCGCCGGCGCGTATCGCCCCACCGCGGTCCTCCAAGAATACGACGGGCTGCGACCGACTGGAGGTCTGGGGGACAGCCAAGAGCCATCGTTTCAGGGAATTAGGCCATATTCAATGCGGAGGGCAGGTCAAAGGGCAACAGGAGAGGGGGCGATGACCGATCCGCAATGCGCTTTTCCCTCTCGATTATTCCGCCATGCTCCCATGAAGAAAATGCGTCCAAAAGGCACTTGCGGTTGTGGGCGCTTACGCTTTATCATCTCGGGGAAAGTCCAAAAGGGAGGACACCATGGCCTGGACGACACCCGTTCTGGTTGAAATCTGCGTCGGCCTCGAGATCAACGGCTACCTGCCGCCCGAGTTCTAATCGCCGTTTTCGGATTACTTGATCTGGCGGACGCCCGTTAACAGCGGGCGTCATTGCCTTTTTTTGCGTAAAACGCAGTTACGGCATCCAGCAACCACCCCCAAGCCTCTTCTTCGGCTGGTGAGGCAGTCTTGCTGACGGCGTTTTGCAAGTAAGCCATCTCGCCCTCGATTTTGTTCCGCGGCAACAAGTGGAGCCGGCTGACCAAGATTGCCGCTTCGATCACCGCGGCCTGGGCGCGATTGAAACCGCGAAACGGCGCGTGCGCAGCGCTGTGCAGCACGTGACAGTGAAACCGCGGCCGCTGGTTGTCTTCACTGACACGGGTGACAGCGAGTTCGGCGTGTGCGAGTGCGTTGGCAAGGCGTGCCACCGGTATATCCTCGCACGCCGCAATCGGCCATTGCGAGCGCCCCGTCACACAGCCGGCAAATACGCGAACGTCATCGGTAAAGTTTGCCGCGGCGAACGGCACGCTGCGCAGATTGCTCAGCGTGGTCGATGGATGGAACGGGGCGATAATCCAGCCGTCTCCTTCCGCAATCAGGCCCAGCGGCGCTAAATGAACTTGTCTCGACTCGTTCATCGTTGAAACGATGGTTTCGCGGATCATCGGCATCGATTATCTCTTCAGCCGCAGCGTGTGACCCGCTTCAGCCAAACGCGTGAGATCTTCGGCCGGCCGGTCGGCAGCGCAGCCCCAATCGAGCGGCTCGTCCTGTATATAGCGTTTGCCGAGGAGCCAGGCGATCTCCGCCTTCATCAGCTCCGTTCCAAGATAGAAGGCGTGCGGGCCGTCGTTGTCGACGCCAAGTGTTTCAAACAACGACATGGCGTTTTGGCCAAGGTGATGGCCGTCGCGGTTGTAAACGTGAATCCCATCTACGCTGGTTTCGATGCGGAAATTCGCGTCTTTGACCTCAGCGGCGAGTTCTGCGATCTCGGCCGGCGTATTGGGAAACGGCTTGCGATCGTGGAGGGAGATCAGCGCGCTGCCGTAGTCTTTGGGTATGGTTGCGTCGCTCCGTGCCGCGAACATGATCCGGCGCGCCGCGTCGTGCTCTTGGATCGTGCGCCGAGTGTGGGGGCTGACCTGAACGACCAGCAAGTTGCGGATATGGAGTTCGGAACAGATGCCGAGCAGGGCGGCGGTTACGCCGTCGGAATCCGCGTCGGTCAGCTCCGTCAGATTGCCGGTGCCCATCAGGATCTCGGCCGCCGGCAACAGCCGGCGAAGCTCCGCATAGCGCGCGAGTGAGTTCATGAACCCAAAGTGGATCGGATCGAGAATCGGGTCGAGGATCGCGCGAATGCCGAGCTTTTCCGCCGCTTCGGCGGCGCGGAGCAACGACGACAGCTCGCCATGCACGGCCGGAATGAGGATCGGTGTGGTACCGGTTTCGACGGCAAGTGGCAGCGTCTCCTCGGTGAGGCTCAACAGGTATTGCGCTCCGGCCTTGGCGCCGCGGCGCAACTCCTCGGTATCTGCCGAATCGACGCTCACCGCATGATTATTGGCGCGCAGTGCGCGCACCGAGTCCTCCAGATGCGGAAACGGCGTGTCCGGCAGGCAGCCGAGATCGATCACATCGGCGCCGGCGGCTCGCATCGAAGCCGCTCGTTCGACGATCCCGTCGATCGTCAAAGTGGACGCATCGACAATCTCGGCGAAAATTCGCATGTCATGCCGAGACAGATCGGCGTTGCGAGCGCGCCTTCCGAAATACGACGGCAGGTCTTTGAGTTCGTCGGGACCGCGGATGAACTCGACGCCGAATTCGGCGGTGAGATTTTTGAGATCGGCCCGACAGCGGCCGGGAACCATGACCTTATTCGCCGCGACCGGGCGCGGCAGGCGGCGGCTGATGATGCGCTCGGTCATCAGCGCCGCCACCTTGACGCCGACGTCGAGCACCGACCAGGTGAAACCGAGCTCGCCGCTCTCGCCGAGAATTTTTTCGAGCCGCGGGCGGGCAAGGTGGCCGGTAAGAAAGAGGATGTGCTCAGCCATGCAGTTCGCGCCGGCGCCGTCCCAAAGCCGTTCTCAGGTCTTCGAGCGACTCGACGACGACCGTGCCCTCAAACGACTTCAAGCGTTCGGTGTTTTTCAGATCGATCTCGCGGGGGTAAACCTTGACCATGCCCTTGGGCGCTTCGGTCTCGAGTTCGGGCGCGGTATCGCAGGCGAATACGATGGCCGGGAGCCGGCACTTTCCTGCTTGCGCGAATACATTGGTGACGAGGGTATCGGAAATGCCCACCACGCACTTTGCTACCGTGTTCGAGGTCGCCGGCGCCAGGATCAGCGTGTGATAGGTGCCGTAATAGAATAGCCCTACCGGCGCGGCGCTCGCGGTCGTATCGCGGAAAAGTCGCGTTGCCGGCGGCAATTTGAATTCCTGCCGATACACGCGCACGACTTCGCTCGCGGCCTTGCTGACGAAAAGGTCGACGTCGTTAAGCTCCCGGAGCATGCGCAGACACTCTTTGAAGAAATGTCCCGATCGCGTCAGAGCCCAGGCCCAACGCGGTGTCTTGACCTTTGTCATGCGGGTGCATCCTAGCGCATCGTTACCGCGTCAACACTATTTGATTGGAAAGCCCGCCGGCGTGCCGCAGCGGATTGCAGCAGCTAAAATCGCGTGGTCGGCCGGCTCTACAAGCGATGCGGAAACCGCAGCTTTTCGCAAATATTGCGGAAAGGCTTCGTCGATAACACCCATGGCTACGAGGTCCTGGCATTGCTCCAGGCCGGACAGTGCGCCGACATGTTTGACGAGGACCAACCGGCCGGCGCCGATCGTGCCGCTCAGCCACGCAGCAAGGCTGTCCGAAGTCACCCTCCACGACGGCTCGATATCGGGCGCCGCTGCGGCCATTCGCGCCGGCATCCAGACCGGTACCCGTTGCGCCGCGAGATGCCGTTCTATGCGTTCTACCGAATCCGCCGGCTGCAACAGGTCATCGTAGCAGATGAGCGCGTGCCCGTATTGCTCCATTGCCAGCAACGACATGAGGTGCGCGGCGCGATCGTCGAAGCCCATGCGTCGCTGTGCAGTCCGCACCGCATCGGCAAAAGGTCCGCCGCCCGGGACGATCACAACGCGGCCGGCACACGACGCGAGCGCTCGGATCCAATCGGTCAATATCGCTGAGAAAGCGAAGCTGCCGCCAAGCTTAACGACGACAGGGGCGGTCGCTGGCTGCATCAGCCGACAATTTTCGGATCGGTTGACATCGCGGCAGGATAAAGCTGATGCACTTTGGCAATCTCCTTGGACCGCCGGCGCACGATCTGGACGCCGACCCCGCCCGGCCCCGCTTCGAGCTTCTCGGCACGCACGGTCACACTACTGACGCGCGGATGAAGGAGGATAAGTGCGGCAATTCGTTCGGCGAGCGTTTCGACCAAGGAAATATGTTCCTGCGCGATGATCATTCGGATCGAATCCGTGATCAGGTCGTAGGAGACAACGTCACGCATGTCTTCGGGCACGTGCTCCGCTCGAAAGACGTTGGCATCGACATCGAATCGGACGTGCTGCGGATTGTTGCGTTCGTGCGCATAGGCGCCGATACGGACCGGCAATGTAAAATCGCGCACGAAAATCCGATCAGTCTCGGCGTCGTCCTTTTGCGAATCGAGCGTATAGCCGCGTGCGGCGAGCAGCCGATAATCGACTTTCGGCAACGGCCTCACCCCGGCCTCGATCCGGCGTGTTTCCTTTGGGATCAGCCCACGGACAATGTCGAGCGCATGCGGAGTGAGGACCGATGTCCGATCTTCATTGGTGCAAAGTGCCCGACGGAAGCCGAGGACATCCGGCGCTGCCAATAACAGCCGCGGGATGTCCGGAGGCTCCAGTGAGCCGGCAAGACCGGCCATCAGCCCATGCGAGTGTACCGCATCGACAAAACGTCCGATCGCGGCAATATCGAAACGATCGAGCAAGCGGCCGGCGCTCTTTTCGAAGGTGTCGACCATGGCGCCGCCGAACCGATTTTGTGCCATCAGCGCGATCAGCGATTCGTCGGCGCCGTGATCGGCGAACATGACGCCAATCAACCTGCATTGGCCGGCGATCGCACTCAGCGCAGCTATGCAGTCGGGACGCCGTGGATGCGGATAGAGGCCCACTTTGACGTAGCTCGCTCCGGCATCGGCAATCGCGACCGCCTTGCGCAGTAGGTTTTCGGGGTTCATCTCCGCTTCGCCGATCACCGCGCTGACCGGTCGTTGTCCTCCGACGGCATCGGCTATTATGCGCACCAAGGCCGACCCGACGGAACCGAAAGCGGTGCGCACGTCCTTCACGTCGACGATGTCAGCGCCGTGGCGAACGGCGGTTTCGGCCTCGTGGGCATCGACGACGCTGGCAAGCATGAAGGTCATTGAAAGACCCCCTGACCGCCCGCCGCCAGGAGCTCGTTGCGTACAAGCCAGTCGATTGCACGCGACCAGCTTTCATCGGTATTGCCGCGCATATCGACGCTCTTAAGCGATATCACGCGTGCGGTTTTGGCGTCGCGCACGATAATGTTCATGTTCAGGATCAGATTGGAGACCTTCTGGACCCACCCGTTTACCGCGAAATCGGCGCCCAATTGATTGGCGAAATCTGCGTCGCAGCCATCGCAGGTCCGCAGATTGGCGGCTTTGGCTTGCGCCGCAACCGGGGCAATATCGACAACGGCAACTCGCCCGGATTTCGCCAGCCGGTCACGCAGCTGATCCGTGATCTGCACAAGGCGCGTCTGTTGGTCGGCCCGCGGACCGTATGTCGCGCCTTCGAGGCTTGTATCGACAAGCTCGAAGTCGAACACTGCAACCTTCGGCTCCGCCGCCGCAGCGGCGCCGGCGACAGCGACCATCCCAACCAGCAGAGCGGTTGCGATTTTCCAAGGCGCACGCATGATAGGACTAGCCGCCTGACATGGTTCGGTAACATCCAGTATGGACGTTGTAGATTTCCTAACAAACTTCGCCCATGCAGGCGATAGGGTCAGGATAGCGATATTTCGGCGAAATGACGGGAGAGCAGGCGTGATCCGCACGAGCGTTGTGGCTACTTTGCTGGTGATTGCAGTGTCGCCCGCCCTGCCGGCAAGCACGCTTGACGTCAAGATCGGTTATATCGGCACCATCGAGAAGACGACGACGATTTCGCTACTCGAAATGCCGGCGCCAAATGCCGGCCTCGCCGGCGCGCAGCTTGCCGTTGACGACAACAATACGACCGGCAAGTTCCTCAATCAGTCCTTCGCGCTGCAAGAGATCATGCTCAATGGCGAGGACGATCCCGCCGCCGCAATGCAGAAGCTGTCCGATGCCGGCATCTCGCTGATCGTGGCGGACCTCCCGGCGGATGGGCTCATTAAGGCGGCAGATGCCGGACGCGAGCGGGGCCTGGTCTTCTTCAATGCGGGCGCGACCGACGACCGGCTGCGCCAGGACGACTGCAGGATCAACGTCATTCATGCTGCCCCGTCGCGCGCCATGCTGGGCGACGCGCTCGCACAATATCTGGTGTGGAAGCATTGGACGCGATGGTTTCTCGTTTTCGGCTCGCACGAGCCCGACAAGCTTTTTGCCGATGCGCTGCGGCGCTCGGCAACACGTTTCGGCGCCCGCATTGTCCAGGAACGCGAGTTCAAGGACACCGGCGGCGCCCGGCGCACCGATACCGGCTTGGTGCAGATCCAAAGCCAAATACCACTCTTCACCCAATCGGCGCCGGATTACGATGTGCTGGTGACGGCGGATGAAAGCCAAGTCTTCGCCGATTATATGCCCTTTCGGACCAGTCAACCTCGCCCGGTCGCCGGCTCGGCCGGACTGGAGCCGACCTCCTGGGACGCGTCGTTCGGCCAGTGGGGCGCGCTGCAACTGCAAAGCCGGTTCACCAAGAAGTTTTCGCGTTGGATGACCGCACTCGACATGCAGGCGTGGACGGCGGTGCGGATGATAGGCGAGGCGGTTTCGCGCACCAACTCAGCCGATGCCAAAACCATTACCCGTTACATGCGCGGCCCGGATTTTGCGGTTGCCGCTTTCAAAGGGGATAAGCTCACGCTGCGCGATTGGGACCTCCAGCTACGCCAGCCTATCCTTTTGGCCGACGGACGAACCGTCGTCTCGGTGTCCCCGCAACCGGGCTTTCTGCATCAGCATTCGGAACTGGACACATTGGGATTTGACCGTCCGGACACGAAGTGCCAGCTCAAATAGCTGCCGAGGAGATCAGACGAATGCGGCTCCGCTTTGTGCTCGGGATCGGTCTTGCCATGCTGTTTGCGAACAGTGCCGAAGCCTTCACCGCGTATGTTTCCAACGAAAAGAGCAATACCGTTTCGAAAATCGACACCGATAGCTGGAAAGTGACCAAAACGATCAGGGTCGGTCAACGGCCGCGCGGCATCGCCTACACCAAGGATCAGAAATACGTCATGGTCGCGTGCGGCGACGACGATACGATACAGCTGATCGACACGCACACCGATGCGGTCGCCGGCTCGCTTCCTTCCGGCCCGGATCCGGAATTTTTCGCCGCGGGACCCGACGGCAAGCTCCTTTACGTCGCCAATGAGAACGACAACACGGTGACGATCATCGACATCCCACGGCGCGCGCTCATTGGAGCAGTACAGGTCGGCGTCGAGCCGGAGGGAATGGTCATGAGCCCTGACGGTAAAATTCTGATCAATACCTCCGAGACGACCAATATGGCGCATTTCATCGACCCGGTGAAACGCGAGGTCGTGGCCAGTGTCTTGGTCGATCAACGCCCGCGCTTCGCCGCCTTCACTCCCGACGGCACGGAGCTATGGGTGTCCGCGGAAGTGGGCGGCACTGTCAGCGTGATCGACCCGGTCAAACATGTGGTCGAGCACCGAATCGAATTCGCCATTCCGGGAATGCGGTCCGACGCCATTCAACCGGTTGGGGTCAATATCACCAGAGAGGGAAAATTGGCGTTCGTGGCGCTTGGGCCGGCAAACCACGTCGCCGTGATCGACATAAAGACGCACAAGGTTCTAAAATATCTATTGGTTGGCCAGCGGGTTTGGCATATGGAGTTCACGCCTGATCAAAAGTATCTGCTGACGACCAACGGATTATCCAACGACGTTTCCGTCATCGATGTCGCCAGTCTCAAAGTAGTCAACACCGTCCAAGTCGGCGAGCTGCCTTGGGGCGTGACGATTTCGGACCATTGATTTTGCAGGTTGAAAATGTTGATAAAGGCCGTTGTTGTGGACCGTGCTGCGGTTAAATACGCGGGTTTTCTACTCGCCTTTTACGCAGCTCTCTTTTCGCCGTTGCGCGCCGACCCGCGCTATCCCGATTGGCCTTGCGCGCAGCCCAAGGTGCCGGAGCTTTCCCCGGCGGCAATGTGGAACGGTCCAGCAATCGCCGACGTCGGCAACAGTTGGCAAGACGACGCTAAGATTAGGGACCTTGTTGAACTGATTGCTGCCCGTCGCACGTCTCTGGAAGCCGCACAAAAAGCAGTCGCGGAATTCATGGTCGGCACCCCAGCTGAAAAGGAGCAGAAAGCAAAACAAGTTTTTGCGGGACTTTTCGACACACTCAGCGACCAACGTCGGGAAGTAATGGACGGCCTTGAGAGAGTGTCGCGCAAGGAGGTGGACCTCGCTGAGAAGATTAAGTCAGACGTGGCCAATTTGCGCAAGCTGCAGGATAAACCCGATGCTGATCAATCGGAGATTAAAAACCTCGCAAGCGAAATTGAATGGAGCACTCGGATTTTTGAAGACCGGCGTAAAACGATTCGCTATGTATGCGAAGTACCTACCACCATCGAACAACGGGTCTTCGCGCTGGCGCGCAGCGTCCAGCAAATCTTGCATTGAACTTTACTCGTTATCTGCTGGAGCAGGTTCGGCTTGTTGCACCGGAAGGCCGCTAGCTTCCCAGCCATCGGTACCGTCCGGATACCAAGCGACATTTTTATACCCCATCGTGAGAGCGTGCTTAGCGGCGTTCCACGACATCCAACAATCCTTCTGACAATAAACCACGAGCCATAGTGACTGGTCGCCCTGGGTAATGCGCGCGAGCCCGTTGCGCAGATACCGTTCAGTCGAGGTTGCGAGCGCGCCATAGCCGGTATCGGGTAGCCATATACTGCCTGGGATATTCATGCGCGGGGTTTCGTGCCAAATCGTGCCAGGCGGCAAATTGGTTGGACGTGGGGCGTGCGGTAGAACGTCAACTAAAGCCGCGCCACCTTTCCAAAGCTCCTCGACCTCCCGAGTAGTAACTACCCGGGCACCCGCGAGGCCCGTCGGAGTCGGCCCACGATAATCCTGCATCCGATAGCCCGTCGGCTCCGGAATAGCGTTTTGGCTCCCGGCCGAAACGGCGAAGGCGATGAGCCAAAAGCCCAGCATAAGTACTCGGCTCATGGCTTTTGCGTCAGATCATCGGCGGTGATGAATTGGTCACTCTCGTTGACTATCGGTATCTCGTAATCAAGCAGGAGCTTATTGATGGCTGGTTGGTTCTCCCCAATTAACTGGTTCAATTGTCTTTTCCAGTTCTGATCCGACGGACGAACACCCATGACGATACGATAGTCGAGATGAGGGCCGCCTTTTTCTTTTAAAAGCAGTGTTGTCTTCATCGGGGAGGCGGCATGTGAGGCGTAGTATCCAGCCAACGGCCCCCACAACACCCCGGCGTCAATTTCACCTGAATTGATGTCATTCACCATTGCCTGTGCCGAGGAATCGTATCGTGTGTCGACAACCAGCGGGTAGGGCTTGGAATTTGTCATGAGACCGTCAGCCACGAGATAGCTTGCAGGCGGGGTGCCGGCAACGACTCCAATACGCTTATCCTTCAGACGGGCGTCGTCGAGCGTCTCGACGCCTGAGAGCGCGCTAGCGGCTTTGGACACAAGCGCGTAAGCGGTCCGGTAATAGGGATTTGTGCTCTGCACTAGTTCGCCGCCTTGCGGGAAGCCCATGACCACGTCACAGCGATACGAACCAAGTGTCATTCGTACAAAACCGGTTGCGCCAGGATAATAGGTATAGGCGAGTGTCTTACCGAGTTTCCCAGCGAAAAGTTCCGCAATCTTGTTCTCGAAACCTTCGCCTTTGTCATTGGAGAAAGGCAGATTGTTTGGGTCAGCGCAAACCCGCAACACCTTTGGATCAATGAGTTCAAGACCGCCCTGCAACACGCCGCCGGTCTGGCCCTGCGTATCGATCGGCGCAACGACGATGCCCAATGCGCAGCATGCGGCGTTTACCAATAAACGGTATCGCGCCATTCTTCTCATCGATTTATCTGCCCTTCAACTCTTCTGGCCGAAACAGCTATCCTGCCATTTCGTTGCGGCCTCGGGTTTTTCTTCATGTTTGGCCGGTCGGCCGCGAGGAACGGCGTCGTTAGCGCGCGCTCGTAAGTAAACATAGATATCGTCAATCACGCACATCACGTTCTTATTGGTGCCGAACGCGGGCATCACATTCTCATTGGCGGTATTCACGTTTTTACGGCCGCTGGCAACAACACCGAGGAAATCACCGTAGTTCATCGTTTTCAGCGAATCGACCAGGGCCGGTGCGTAGGAGGAACCCATACCATCCGGCCCGTGACAGACGTGGCATTCGGAATGGTATCGTATGAACCCGGAATACGTGTACCAATCGACGGTGCCGTCGGCCTGTACTTTGTAGGTGGGAGTGCCTTGCTTATCGAAGTACTTGCCGTCCTCGCTTTTGACGGCAGTCGGATCTCCCGACCCATCGGCAAGCGCGGGAGCGATCGAAAACAATGCGGCGACCAGAACGAATGCGGTCGCTCGATAACATGTTTTCACTGGTAAATTCCTTGTCGTGAAGGGACAATGGAAAGGCTACTCCGGCGCGTCACTGGTGGTGGCGCGCCGGAGAGTTTGTGGATCAGCTTGGCTTCGCGCGGCTCACGGCACCGCGAAGACCGTGAGCTGGCCGCCGAGCGCGGTGTAGTTGCTCAGGGCTGCATAGCCGCCCACGGCGCCCAAGCCGGCATGCGGGTCGGTAAGGCCAGCCGCCAGACCGATCCCGGCCCAGCCGCCGACACCTGAGAGCACCGCGACGTATTGCTTGCCCCCGTGCTGGTAGGTCATCACGTTGCCG
>CATPBC010000284.1 GCA_955652195.1 uncultured Xanthobacteraceae bacterium
CCGCACGTTTCATGCGGTGGAGGAAAAAATGGCGGACGACCCGTTCATAAAATCCATCGCAAAGATCGCATATGCGGAGGATTCACGCGCCATTGTTACGTTCACGACGGACAATGGCGTAGTGACATATCAATTCAGCATTTTCGATTTACAGACCATAGTTGGAGCTATGTCTCAAATGGTCCTATTTGCTCAAAGTCAAACACTATCCAGGGGCTACCATTTCGTAACTCCCGTCTTGGACGTGGCAGATGCAATGGCCGCACCAGTCGCCGACAAAAACAAGCTGGTTCTTTCGGTGAAACTGCAAAACGGAATAGTTTGCGAATTCGGCCTAGAACCGTCGGTAGCAAACCGGCTGCGCGAGGATATCGAAAGGGCTGCGAAGACATTGCAGGATCGGCCATCGCACGCCCGTCATTGATTAGCGACGAACTAACCTTTTTTCTTCTTCGATTGCTTCTTGGGCCGCTTCCGAGTCATGCTTTTGAGCGGCTTGGGCGGGGTGTTCACCGCAGCCTTAAGAGACTGCATAAAGCGCCGTTGCGCTTCGTTATCGCTGAATTTTTCGTTTTTGGTCGTCGCCATGGTCAAAACACCGTACGGCTATGAAGGCCTCTTGTCCGACCAGGATTTTCAAAAAATTGGCCAGTTCGCCTGTCGCTGGGCATACATAGAACACACAATAAGCAACTGCCTTCGCGTGATCCTAGAAATGGAGCCGGAGGACGCCACCATTATGATTTTTCCTCTCACGCTGGATACCAAAATGGCCCGCATATCTGAATTGGCGCGCCCGACCAGATTGACAGAGTATCAGCTAGCCGTATTCGCAGAACTCACGCCACTCATTAAAGCAATGCAATTCCTACGAAACACCACACTACACGGCGTGGTACTGAGCCACGGCAGCGATGAGCGAATATACTTCAATTTAAGATCCAAAAATCGTTCCGTTAATCGCAATGATCTTTTGAGTTGCGATCCGGTAATAAATTATGCGTGCCACGTTACTCAGGCTTTCCGTCTTTCCTTAGGCGAGAAAGGCGATCCGGGGCACACCTACGCATTGCCAAATAGACCCGCGATACCAAAGTTTCTTCCTGCAAACTGCCGAGCGCTTCCTCCGGCAGCCACGGAAGCGCTCCTACTCCGGCAGAATGTGCGGCATTAATTGAACATCGATCTTCATTTGGGTTTATGCCTGTCGAAAAACGTCTCTACTTTACAAGAAAAGCAACTTAGAAACGTGGTAGAGGCTGCGGATGCAGCCATGGCTGTGGAGGCGGTGGAGGTTGCGGAGGCTGCGGCTCCGGCTGCACCGCTGCGGTGGCGGTGTCGACGGCTATCCGTAACAGGAAGCAGCGCGGCCGCCGGCGTTGCGCGTTCATTGCCTCGCGTCACGCCGCCGCTTTCCGTTCGAGATCGGCTTTCCATTGGCCGAGCGAGGCGAGGCCGTTCATCATCGCGCGGTGGCCGAACGCGCGCTGCGCTGCCGCCACGTTTTCCGGCTTGCCCGACCACGTCTTCTGCGGCGCGGCCTGGAGCGCGCGGCCATACGAGAATGATACGCGCCAGGGCAGCGGGCCTATCCTGTTAATGGCATCGAGATGCGCGGTCGCCTCTTCGTCGGATTGGCCGCCGGAGAGAAACGCGATGCCAGGCACGGCCGCCGGCACGCAAGCCTTGAGAACGCTCAGCGTCTTTTCCGCGACCTCCTCGACCGAGGCGCGCTTTGGCGACTTCTTGCCCGGGACCGCCATGTTGGGCTTGAGCACCATGCCTTCGAGCGCGACGCGATTGTAGAACAGTTCCTGAAAGGTTTCCTTGAGCACCCAGGTCGTGACCTCGACGCAGCGGTCGATGTCGTGATCGCCGTCCATCAGCACCTCGGGCTCGACGATCGGCACGATGTTCTCGTCCTGGCAGAGCGCCGCATAGCGCGCGAGCGCGTGCGCGTTCGCATTGACGCAAGTGTAGCTCGGCAGTCCGTGCTCCTGCCCGACGTCGATGACGGCGCGCCACTTGGCGAATCTGGCGCCGAGTCCGCGATATTCTGCGAGCCGTTCGCCCAAGCCGTCGAGCCCCTCGGTGATCACCTCGCCCGGGCACGACGGCAGCGGCTTGGTACCCTTGTCGACCTTGATGCCGGGGATCGAGCCTGCCTTCTCGATGAGCTTGACCAGCGGGGTGCCGTCCTTGGCGTTCTGCCGGATGGTCTCGTCGTAAAGAATGACGCCGGAAACGTATTTCGACATAGCCTCGGTGCTGCGGAACAGCATTTCGCGGTAATCGCGCCGATTGTCGGGGGTGGGCTTCACGCCGAGTGCATCGAAGCGCTTGGAGATGGTGGCGGTCGACTCGTCGACGGCGAGAATGCCGCGGCCGGGAGCCACCATCGCCTCGGCGACCTTGTGCAATTCGCTGAGATTCATAGCACCCTCCTCGAAAAATTCGGCGCCGGCGGTCCGGCGGCTTCGCGCTGCCCTGTTCTATTTGCGAGTCTCGCTCCGAGACTCGGGCAATAATAGCACTTTGACGCCGGGCAGCGTCTTGCCCTCCAAGGATTCAAGGAAGGCGCCTCCGGCAGTCGAGACGTGGCTGAACCGGCCGATGACCGAAGCCGCGTTGAGCGCCGCCACCGTGTCGCCGCCGCCTGCAAAACTGACAAGCTTCCCGGCCGTCGTGAGTTCCGCCGCCGCTTCGGCCACTTCGATGGTTCCGTTGTCGAAAGGCTCGAACTCGAAGGCGCCGAACGGGCCGTTCCAGACCAGGGTTTTGCTGCGCGCCAGCACCGATATGACGCGCTCGATGGTGCGCGGGCCAATGTCGAGGATCATATCGGCGGCGCCGACCTCGTCCACCGACACGACGCGCGAAGGAGCGTGCGCGGCGAGCTTTTGCGCAACGACCGCATCCACCGGCAGCACCACTTCGCGATGGAGCAACTTCGCCTTGGGGAGGATATCGCGCGCCGTCGGCAAGAGGTCGGGTTCATAGAGCGACTTGCCGATAGCCTTGCCCTGGGCGGCGAGGAACGTGTTTGCCATGCCGCCGCCGATCATCAGCGTCTCGACCTTTGCCAGCAGGTGGCCGAGGAGATTGAGCTTAGTCGAAACCTTGGCGCCGCCGACGATCGCCGCGACGGGGTGTTCCGGCTTCTCAAAGGCCCGTTCCAGCGCATCGAGCTCGGCCTTCATGGCGCGCCCCGGATAGGCCGGTATTTTCGACGCCGTCACGATCGCGGCGATCGAAGCGTGTTCGCGGTGCGCTGCCGAGAAGGCTTCCTCGACGAAAATGTCGCCCAGCGTAGCGAGCTTTTTGGCGAACGCCTTGTCGTTCTTTTCTTCTTCCGGATGAAACCGGGTATTTTCCAAACAAAGAATGTCGCCGTTCTTCATCGCCGCAACGGCGGCTTCCGCCTTGGGACCTACGCAATCCTCAGCGAAGGCCACCGGGCGTTTCACAATTCTCGCCACTTCGGCGGCCACAGGCCGCAACGAATATTTCGGGTCGGGTCGCTTGGGCCGCCCCAAATGCGAGAGCAGGATGACCTTGCCGCCTTTGTCGGCGAGTTCATTGATGGTCGGGGCGATTTCCTCGATGCGGGTCGCATCCGTGACCTTGCCGTCCTGCATCGGCACGTTGAGATCGACGCGTACGAGGACGCGCTTACCTTTGACGTCGGCGTCGTCGAGGGTGCGGAAGGATCTCATAAACCCACATTCGCTGGTTACAGCCATATAGTACTTCAAGGATCGCGCCACATCCCAGATGTCGCCGGGGATCCATCCGGATGTCGCCTGACACGCACCAATTAAACAGCGGAACTCTTCTCCAAGAGGAAGAGACGTAAAATATCCGCGATCTGGATTTCCCTTGTAGATCGGGACTCGTGCATTTCATCGGCGGTGCTGCTCCCCGAAGCCATCTGCGATGTTGGTCGGGAACGGATAGAAGCCGATGTGGTTGCCAGCCCAGCCAGGTCGCTGGA
>CATPBC010000285.1 GCA_955652195.1 uncultured Xanthobacteraceae bacterium
CAGCGCCGCGCGCGTTACCGTGGATCAGCACCGTGAAGAACTTTTCGGTGTGCAGCCGATCCAGGGCGCTGATCATCAGCCCCACATCGTCGAAGTCGCGACCGCCACAGACCAGAACTCTCATCTCCCCAGCCCCAGGGCCATTCTTAATATCAGTATAAATGCTGGGGCCCGAAATGCACGCTTACGAGCGCGATTTCCACTTAATTCTGACGTAGCGCTCTGGTCGCTTTACGGCTCCGCCCTGACCGGACAGCTTGGCGATATTGGTCGCGATACGCCGCGCCTCATCGCGAGGTTATTGATTTTACTCAGTCTCGCGGCTTCGATATTATCGCACTTGCTCCGGAGATTTCCTCCCGGGGTTCCCCGAACTTAAAGGGCCGCCACATGGCGGCCTTCTCTTTGCTTTCCGTTCTGTTCAAGATTGCAACAGCTCCGGCGGCTTTGCGATATTGCGCGAGTGCTGGGGGACAAGCCCGACTGACACGGCATAACGCCGGGCCCGGCCTGGATCAGTCAGGTGTGCAGATGGCTCAATGACGAATAAAAAAGCCACAACCCCAGACAGACCCATTCCATTACGCCAACCACGGTCAGAATCTTAAAAATATCTTCATGATCTGCCATGAGATCACCTAGCTCACTTATCGTAAATCTTCCTGCGTGGTTCAATAATGAATAACCAAAAGCAAATGCCAGACAGAGGTATCACGGCGAGCGCTATTAAAAATGTTTCCATAACCTACGTTCCAAGAGATATGTCATTGTGCCTATTCCTCTCGCGGCGCGACTGCTCAAACTGCTCACAATCGACAATAAATGCAGGGGACCTGTTTTGAGCTTACAACCCTTCCCCGCACGATCTCAGGAACAGCATGGACGGGGCGCCCCTGTTGCGTTCAAACAGATGCAATTTATTTCGGCGCGCAATGAATCATCAAAACAGGCCAGTACCGAGGCGGCCTATGGGAGGAAAGCTATGAACTGGTTTAGCCGGACAACATCGATAGCGGGCATGCAAGTTTCCAATTGGATACTCGTTATAGTGGCTGTCGTCGTACTCTGGGTCATCTACTCAGCATTCATTCACTGAAACACGCAGCCGATTCTTCGACAGACCACGGCGGCGGGAAGCGGCGTGAAGTCACTGCGCCCCCCGTTAAGGCGCTCCAAACATTTTAGAATGGATGGTCTGCCATCCTGTGTCACTTGGAGCCAAGTCCTTTCCGTAACGATACCTAGAGCAATCGCCGCCCATTCATCCGCTTTTTGTTTTGCCTCAGCCTCAGTGGCGGCAACGAAGCGTATGGAATCATAGTCCACAAGACGGCCACTTCTCATGTGGCACAGCGCGGCGACGTATTCAGCCGAGGCGGGGGTTTTGGGCATAGGGCTTTTCATCATGACCGGCTTTGCCGCCTGCGGGCCTCGCCTGTGTTCCGGAAGCAGTCAGCCTTTCGGGTGATCGGGTGACTTGTTCGCTTGCACCTGAAGCAACACTGTGAGGGGCGCGTCCTTCAACGCCAATTCCCACCGAGCAAAAACAGCGCGCTCACCTCCCGGTGGCCTGGGCCACCTTAGGATCGTCGAACGCGTTCACAGGCGAGCGATCGATGATTGGAACGCCAGGCAGCGCCTCGTGATCCAGGAGCACATTAAGAAGCCACTGGCCGAAGAAGTACTGTTCGGCCGCCTCAAGTCGGGCGGTCACGTGCGCGTCATCGTCGTCACCGACGAGGCGGGCCAGCAAGGACGGCTTCGACTATCCCGACGGACCGGTGACGCCGCGGGCGGACAAGCTGCCCGAACCGCGCCGCGCCAAGAAGCGCCGGTCCACATCACGCCGCAAGCCGTACGGGCCGCGCGGCGACGACACGCCGCCGCGCCGCGGGACGGTCCCAAACGTACCGCTCGTCAAGGTGTGACCGTCATTTGACCCGCCCACGCCGGCGCAATTCGTGCGCGAACCAAGTGGCGAGGGTGGGTAGCACCACGGCGGCACCGAGGAACAACGGCACCGCACCCAAGCGCATGTCAGACAACCTGAGTACCGATGGTTGCCATCGGCAGGCACCGCGATATATACGGTCAATCCGTGAACATGGTCTTCTACTTGGGAGAGTCCGGAGCTAGCCCGATTCAACCGTTGCGGCCAGCTATCAGCGCGCCTCCCGTCATCCTCCAATCGGCTCTCGATTTTGTCGATCTTGCCGATCTCAAACACCGCGCGCTGGAACTGTCATGACGGCACAAATCGAGGCAGTCGATTTCTTTGCATTCGACAACAGCTACGCCCGCCTGCCGGACCGATTCTTCGCGCGGCTTCGGCCCACTCCCGTCGCCGCGCCCCGTCTAGTCCGGCTGAACAAGAAACTCGCCTGGCATCTCGAGCTCGATCCGGGAAAGCTTGCCGCACCGGAGGGTGTTGAGATCCTCGCAGGCAACCGGGTGCCCAAGAGAGGCGAGCCGCTCGCCACGGCTTATGCCGGCCACCAGTTCGG
>CATPBC010000286.1 GCA_955652195.1 uncultured Xanthobacteraceae bacterium
CTAGAGCCCTAACGCGGCGCCTGATCGGACGACTCCGCTCTTGGCCTCGCTCTCTGGCGCGGCAATGCCGGGAGGACGCCAGACCCACAACATGGCGGCAAACACGATGTACAGCGCGATCGCGCCGAGCGGCATGAACCCGTAGGTATAGGCAAAATCCGTGATGCGCTGGCCGGCCAGATCGTTCGAGGTGCCGGCGCGCAGCAGGAAGCTCGCCGCGAGCACATAGGTGCCAAGCTTGCGCATGCGTGGATCGGCGATCGTGGCCGCGGTCGCCAGAATGACGGCAGGTAGCACGAATATATAGTGGTAGCGGCTTGTCATTGGCGACAGCGCCAGCATGGCGATGAGCAGCACTACGGTATCGATGGCGACGTATTCGCGCCGCCGCGGCGAGGTGAGCAAGAGTAGCGCGACCACTGCGGCAAACACGCCGTCGACCGCGATCAAGATAGCGGTGGGAGTGAGGCCGAACAGCGGCCCGGTCGCGAACCGATTGATCAAGCCGCGCAGCGACTGATTATAGAGATTGACGCCGTTCCAGATGTCCCAGAATACCAGCTTCGAAGACGTGCCGGGAAACAGCGCCGGGCCCACCACTTGGCGCAGCCAATCGGTAAGATGGCCGGTATGGCCACCGCGCAGCGCGCCAATCATGTCTGGGATGAGACTGACCGCAAGAAGCGCGGCGACGAAAGCAAGACAGGCAAGCCAACGCCGCTTGACGATCAGGTACGGCAGATAAATGAGTGGAGAGGCGCGAACCGCCGCGGCGACGCCGAACCAAAACCCGCCAACGGCTTCGCGGCCGACAAACAGCGCCCAGGTCGCGAACATGATGATCGCCAGCGAAAGCGGGTCGTGTGAGGCATAAGTCAGCACGTCCAGCATGTGCTTGCCGCAGGTGATCAGCATGATCGTGCGCAGCCAGAACAGATTTTGGCCGCGCGTGGTGGCGCCGGGATAGAGCCGCTCGGCGATGGCCTCGGTCAATCGCACAACGACGACCAAACAGCCGACGCAGATCACGTACCAGACCAGTCTTTGCAGCATCGCCGGCAGGAATGCGAGCGGAATAAACAGCACGGCCAAAGCCGGCTGATAAGGATAGGGCGGCAGGCAGGTTAGAAGTGCTTCACCGCGCAAAATGCAGCGGCCGGCCGCGCTGTAGAACGGCCCCATATCCGAGCTGCGGCCGAACATCGGATAGAGCGCCGCAGCCGTAATGATCAAAACTATCCAGTCGCTCCACGGCTTCAGCCGTTCGGCGCTGGAACGCAAAATGCTCATCCGCGAGCCGGCAGCCGAACTCGCCGGATAAGCAGAACTCTGCATTATCGCGCCCTCAAATTCGCGCTAGAGCGGAATGAGATTTCATCGAAATCATCATCCCGCTCTAGTTTCGCGCCATCAAAAACCGGCACCCGGCCCCCGCAGCGGCGCCATTCAATCAGACGCGCAGTAGCGCGGCCACGAGGACGCCTTGAAACGTCAGTCGATTTCCGGAAGGTGTCACTCCCGAGCCACAGGGATGCGGCTCGCCAAGCGCTAAGAAACTGCAATGCTGCTCGATCGCCGCCGTTTAATCTTTGGATTCGCCGCAGCCGCTCAAGCTGCGGCTGTTCCAGGCCTTGCGCAGCCGTCGTCCAATACGCTCTGGCCGACTAAGGCGATTATCATCGTTGTGCCGTTTCCAGCGGGAGGAAGCGCCGATCTGTCGGCGCGGCTCCTGGCCGAACATCTGAAAACCGCATTCGGCCAGCCGGTCGTGGTCGAGAACAAGCCCGGCGCTGGCGGCAATCTTGCTGCCGCAGAAGCAGCGCGCGCTCCGGCCGACGGCCACACGCTGTTCATCGGCACCAACGGAACGCAGACCATCAATCAGAGCCTCTACCGGCAACTGCCCTATGACCCAGCAGCTGACTTCGCCCCGATCGGGATGATGTGGTCGGCGCCGCATCTCGTGACGGTGCATCCCGGCGTGCCCACGCAATCGCTCGACGCGTTCATTGCTTATGCGCGCTCCCATCCCGGTGAATTGAGCTATGGCTCATCCGGAATCGGTTCCTCGACGCATTTGTTCGGCGAGCTGTTTAATGCGCGCACCGGTATCAGCATGGTCCATGTCCCATATCGCGGTCAGGGCGCGGCACTCGAAGATCTTATCGGCGGACGCATTGCGGCGATGTTCCCAATCGTGCCCGATGTTATCGCCTCGCTACGTGCCGATCAGGTGCGCGCGCTGGCGCTCGCCGCCAATTCAGTCTCGGAGATTCTGCCAGGCGTGCCGCCGATGCCGCAGCTTGGCTATCCCGATCTCGTCGCCTCGGCCTGGGTCGCGCTTTATGCTCCGGCGAAGACTGCCGCGGCGGTGATCGAGCGACTGCGCACCGAACTCGATGCGCTGCTTGCGAGCAGCGCATTTGTCGAGCGTATGAAACAAGTCGGGATCGAAGTTAATCGCATGCGTCCCGATGAATTCGCGGCGTTCGCGCAACAGGAGCGTAATCGCTGGGCGAAACTGATCCAATCGCTCGACCTGGAGATTGAATGACGCGGCGTCCTGTTTGTGTGGGATGTTCCAGTATCGATGCCAATTGGAACTCAGCGATGATGTCTCCCTTGACAGACGAGAGCGTTACGCCGAGATTCGACTCGTCGCTTCGCGGTCAAGGAGGTGCGCATGCTCCCACCGGGCCAGCAAAGCCGCGATGACTGACGCCGCATCCGTTCGGGCGGCGCCATAGCGGTTAATACGCGAGCGGTACGCTGGGAGCGATCTTCCGGGGCCATATCAGTTGGGCATCGCCCCACCTTGGTCGCTCCCCGCGCGGGGCTTGCCACCGGCATTTTTGGACATTTATCTCTTCCTCGAGATTTATCTTTTCCGACTACGCAAGCCCACAATCTCCTGCGACATCAATGCTGCGAGACAACCGAGAAGATGAATGGGGAGCGCGGCTTCCGGCGCGTAATGTGCTGGGCGAACCGCTTGAACTTTGCTCGATCAAGCCGATGACAGGCTTTTACCGGGACGGCTGCTGCAACACCGGCCGCGAGGATGTTGGCAACCATACGGTTTGCGTGGTCATGACCGACGCCTTTCTCGCTTTCTCCAAATCGCGCGGCAATGATCTGTCGACGCCGGTTCCGGAAATCGGTTTTGCTGGTCTCAAAGCCGGCGATCGCTGGTGCCTGTGCGCCCAGCGCTGGCAAGAAGCCTTCGAAGCCGATCGGCCGCCGCGCGTGGTCCTGCGGGCCACCCACCAGGCGGCGCTGACTTATTGCGCGCTGCGCGATCTCAAACGCTTCGCCGTCGATCTGGCGTAACGGCGCGTTCGACCGCGGCCCTTCACCTTCACGGCTCAGAACTCATTTTCCTTGGGAAGATAGCCGTCGACGAATCAACGCTCGGCGCGTCAAGCCGTACCTTGGGCAAAATGATGGCTTGTTCATCGTCGCGAATTTCACAATGCCAACTCACTCACGCCCTAATGCAGGTGAGGATAGTTCACGCGGTTCGCGACTCAGCGTTGGGGCTTGAGTACAGCGGTATTGGGGGGATCAATGCGCAAACCAGCGATCCTGTCCTCGTTTCTGGTGTTAATGCCGGCAACGATCGTGTTGACGAGCCATGCAAGCATCGCCGAGCCGACGGTAGATGAGTGCAGGATGAAGCCCGGTGCATCGGCGCCGCCGGGCCTGCACTGGTACTATCGCGTCGATCGAACCAACAATCGCCACTGTTGGTATCTGCATGCGCAAGGCATGCAGACCCATTCCCTCACCAATGGGACCTCACGAGATCCGGCCTTGCAGGACGAACATGCTAGCGAACCACCCACGCAAGGA
>CATPBC010000287.1 GCA_955652195.1 uncultured Xanthobacteraceae bacterium
CCCGAAGGCCATACCGATTTCGTCTTTGCTGTCGCCGCGGAAGAATTCGGCACCGTGCTGTGCCTGATCCTGGTCGCACTGTTCGCGCTCATCGTGATCCGTGCGCTGGTGAAAGCCATGGCCAGCGACGATCAGTTCATCCGTTTCGCAACGGCTGGGCTCGCCATGCTTTTCGGCATGCAATCCGCCATCAACATGGCCGTCAATCTCCACCTAATGCCGGCCAAGGGAATGACCTTGCCTTTTATCTCTTACGGCGGCTCGTCCTTGATCTCGCTTGCCTACGGCATGGGCATGCTCGTGGCGCTCACGCGCGAACGGCCGCGTGCCAACCTTGGCAGCGTGAACGGGCTTGCCGCGAGTCCGGGGTAATGGATGATCCGAGATTGCCGCCGGTCCTCGTCGCCGCCGGCGGGACAGGGGGTCATTTATTCCCCGCCGCGGCGCTCGCCGGCGCGCTCACCAAACGCGGCGTTGCGGTGCATCTTGCAACCGACCGACGCGCTGCACGATTTGGCGACGCGTTCGCCGATGACGCGATCCATGTCGTCGCCAGCGCAACACTGCGCTCGCGTAACCCCGTCGCGGTCGTGCAAACCGCCGCCGGGCTTGGGCTCGGTTTGTTTCAGGCATGGCGACTGATCGGCAATCTACGGCCTGCTGCTGTCGTCGGCTTCGGCGGCTATCCGAGCGTTCCTCCAGTGCTCGCAGCGGTGTGGCGCGGCGTGCCGGCGCTCATTCACGACGCCAATGCAGTTGTGGGACGCGCTAATCGGCTGCTGGCGCCGCGCGTTGCTGCAATCGCCACGACATTTCCCGACACTTTCCGCGACGCGCCCGAACTGGCGGCCAAGGCGACACTGACAGGCAATCCGGTGCGAGCGGCGGTGATCGCCGCCGCGGCAACACCTTACACTTTGCCGTCGGATGCGCTGCGTCTGCTCGTTTTCGGCGGCAGCCAAGGCGCGCGGGTCATGGCCGATATCGTCCCTGCCGCGATTGCCCGGCTCGAACCCGGCTTGCGGGCGCGGCTCCGCATTTTCCAGCAAGCGCGCGAGGAGGATCTGGCCCGCGTGCAAGGCGCTTACGCGAGACTTGCCGTCGCGGCCGAGGTGGCGCCGTTCTTTTCCGATTTACCGGCGCACATCGCAGCGAGCCATCTCGTGGTGGCGCGCTCGGGCGCCTCGACAGTGGCGGAATTGGCGGCGATTGGGCGGCCATCGATCCTGGTTCCGCTGCCGCACGCGATCGACCAGGATCAATTCGCCAATGCCGGCGTGCTGGAACGCGCCGGCGCCGCGCTGCGGCTGGTGCAGGAGACTTTTACGCCCGAGCGGCTCGCCGGCGAAATTGCGGGATTGGCACGTGTCCCGCAACGCCTCGCCGCGATGGCGGCCGCGGCGCGATCCTTGGGCAAGCTCGACGCGGCCGAGCGGCTGGCTGACCTGGTCCTCAATGTGGCGGCGATCTCGCCTTGACCCCCAGCGAGCACGCCGACTTGTTCCTGCCATCCAGCTCATTCATTGATACGCCATTCATTAACAGACCGCGATAAAATGGCCGCCATTTCGGGACGTAAAAACCGGGGAACCGCATGAAACTGCCGCGCGATATCGGCCCGATGCACTTCATCGGTATCGGCGGCATCGGCATGAGCGGTATCGCCGAGGTGCTGGTGAATCTCGGCTACACCGTGCAAGGCTCCGATCAAGCTGACAGCGCCAATGTCAAACGGCTGCGCGACAAAGGCATCAAAGTTGCAATCGGCCATGCGGCGGAAAATCTGGCCGGCGCCAAAGTCGTAGTGATTTCTTCGGCGATCAAGCCGGACAATCCGGAGCTGGTGGCCGCACGCGCGCAACGGCTGCCGGTAGTCCGCCGCGCCGAAATGCTGGCCGAGCTGATGCGGCTGAAAAGCTGCATCGCCATTGCCGGCACCCACGGCAAGACGACGACGACCTCGATGGTGGCGGCGCTGCTCGATGCCGGCGGTTTCGATCCGACCGTGATCAACGGCGGCATCATCAACGCCTATGGCACCAATGCGCGGCTTGGCGCCGGCGATTGGATGGTGGTCGAGGCAGATGAGTCGGACGGCAGCTTTCTCAAACTCCCGGCTGACATCGCTGTCGTCACCAATGTCGATCCCGAACATCTCGATCATTTCAAGACCTTCGACGCCGTGCAGGATGCGTTTCGTGCATTTGTCGAGAATGTGCCGTTCTACGGTTTCTCGGTCATGTGCACCGATCATCCGATCGTGCAAAATCTGGTCGGTCGTATCGAGGACCACCGCATCGTCACTTACGGCGAGAACCCGCAAGCCGACGTGCGCCTTGTCGATGTTTCGCATGCCGGCGGCACGTCGCTGTTCACGGTGGCCTTCCGTGAGGCGGCCGGCCGAGCCGCACATGAGATCAAGAACATCGCGCTGCCGATGCCAGGGCGGCACAACGCGCTCAATGCCACCGCTGCTATTGCCATCGCTCACGAGCTAGGCGTTTCCGGCGAGACAATTCGAAAGGCCTTCGCCAAGTTCGGCGGCGTACGCCGGCGATTCACGCGGACCGGAATCTGGAACGGCGTTATCATCGTCGACGATTACGGCCATCATCCGGTGGAGATTGCCGCGGTGCTGCGCGCGGCGCGGGAGTCGACCAAAGGTCAGGTCATAGCCGTCGTGCAACCACATCGCTTCACGCGACTGGCTGCTTTGTTCGACCAGTTCTGCACCTGTTTCAACGATGCCGATACTGTGATCGTCGCCCACGTCTATCCGGCGGGCGAGCCGCCGATCGCCGGTATCGACCGCGACGCGCTGGTGCAGGGTTTGCGCACGCATGGCCACCGCCACGTCGTCGCGCTCGATGGGCCCGACAGGCTTGCGCCATTGATCGCTGCAGCAGTCGAGCCCGGCGATTATGTGGTGTGTCTCGGCGCCGGCTCGATCACGCAATGGGCCTACGCGCTGCCCGCCGAACTCGAGGCGCTCGGGGCCCGCTGATGGCGTTTCCCGATCTCGTGCCTTTAGTCAACAAAACCATGCCCGAGCTGCGCGGTCGCCTGCTGGCCAATCAGCCGCTCGCGGAGCTGACGTGGTTTCGTGTCGGCGGACCGGCCCAGCTTCTATTCATGCCCGAGGACGAATCCGACCTTTGCTACTTTCTCGCTCGCTTGCCGGCTGAATTATCGGTGACAGTGATCGGCCTCGGCTCTAACCTGATCGTGCGCGATGGCGGCGTCCCCGGCGCGGTGGTGCGATTGGGTCGCGGCTTCAATGGAATTGGCATCGAAGATACGCGGATTCGCGCCGGCGCCGCCGTGCCCGATGTCAAAATAGCCCGCGCGGCGCAGGAAGCCGGCGTTGCAGGATTGTCGTTCATGCGCGGCATCCCTGGCGCTATCGGCGGTGCGTTACGCATGAATGGCGGCGCCTATGGGCGCGAGACCAAAGACGTGCTGGTCGAAGCGCGTGCAGTCGATCGGCAGGGCGGCGTTCACGTCCTGAGCAATGCCGACATGCATTACGCTTATCGCCATTGTGGCGCGCCGGACGATTACATCTTCACCGAAGCCTTGTTCGCGGGTGAACGCGGCGATGCGAAGCTTATCGCCGCGGAAATGGAAAAAATCACCGAAGCGCGGGAAGCGACCCAGCCGGTGAAAAGCCGCACCGGCGGTTCGACGTTCAAAAACCCGCCGGGCGGCAAAGCCTGGCAATTGATCGATGCCGCTGGCTGCCGCGGCCTGCAAAACGGCGGCGCGCAGGTTTCGGAGATGCATTGTAATTTTCTGATCAATCGCGGCGATGCAACCGCCGCAGAGATTGAGATGCTCGGTGAGACGGTGCGCAAAAAGGTCGAGGAGCAGTCCGGCGTCAAACTTGAATGGGAGATCAAACGGATCGGCATCGCGGCGTGAAACCGGCGAGCCGAAGCACCGCAGCGACTAAACGAAAGATTGCTTGCGCTCTCGATCCGCGCGATCTAGATTCCTCATCGGGGAAAAGCAGACTCCCCATCAGACGTATCCCGTCCAAGCTCTGCGCATCACTCGCATGTCGAGGAGGTTGCGCATGGACGGACACTCTCCAAATATCCCGCCTTCAATCGCCGTGGATGAACTCTACAATCGGCTCGGCACCGCGTCGGCGCCGCAACCGGCAACTTGGCTGGCAAAGGCGTCCGCCAAAGCACAGAGCTGAACCTTGCTCCCTGAATTGACTGCAACAAGCAAATCCGCTGCGAGACCGGCACACGGAGTTTCGCTGGGCGAGGCGTTCCGCGTGTGGACGCGCGTAGCGCTACTTAGCTTCGGCGGACCCGCCGGCCAGATTGCCGTGATGCATCGAATCATTGTCGATGAAAAACACTGGGTCTCGGAGGAAAGGTTTCTGCATGCGCTGAACTATTGCATGCTGCTGCCGGGACCCGAAGCGCAGCAGCTTGCAACCTATATCGGCTGGCTGATGCATCGCACGCTGGGCGGCATCATGGCCGGCGTGCTGTTTATCATTCCAGGCATCATCGCCATCCTGGCGCTGAGCTATGTCTATGCCGCCTACGGCAACGTGCCGGTCGTCACCGCGCTGTTCTTTGGATTGAAGGCCGCCGTTCTTGCCATCGTGCTCGAAGCGGTGCTGCGCATCGGCAGGCGCGCGCTGAAGAACCGGTTGATGGTGGCGCTGGCGGCGCTGGCATTCGTCGCGATTTTCTTTTTTGCGGTGCCATTTCCGATCATCATCATTGCCGCCGCACTCGTCGGCTTTTTCGCCCAACGGTTCAAGCTGGCCGAATTTCAGAACAGCGCCGCGCATACGCCCGGTAACACAGCCAAGTCGGACGCCGCGGGCAGCTTGCTCGGCGAAGAACTGCCGCCGCATGCGCGGCCGGCGCTTGAAC
>CATPBC010000288.1 GCA_955652195.1 uncultured Xanthobacteraceae bacterium
CCCGATATTTGTCCGGTGCGTCCCGCGGATCGTGCGGGGCGGTAAACGCCACGTACAGGAAGAACGGTTTACCCGCGTGCTTGCCCTTGCCCGCCTGGTTCTTCAGGAAATCAATGGCGGCGTCGGCGATCACCGCAGTGGAGTGCTTGCCCCTGGCATTGACCTTCTTGAACTGACCGCCGCCGGCTCGAAGCCGCTCGTGCTGCCGAACGGCGAGAAGCGGACTTTCATCGAAGACGGCGACGAGATCAGCTTTCGCGGCTTCTGCGCCAAACCGGGCCAGGCACGGATCGGCTTTGGCGAATGCCGCGCGGTGGTGCTGCAGGCAAACCAAGCCGCTCAATGAATTTCCGGCTCCGGGATCGCCGCCTGGCCTTCCAGAAAATCGAAATCGCAGCCCTCGTCGGCCTGGCCGATATGGGCTGAAAACATCGCGCCGTAGCCGCGCGGATAGTGTGGCGGCGGCGGCTTCCAGGCGTTGCGCCGGCGCACCAGTTCCTCGGCGGAGACGTCCAAGTGAATGCGCCGCGCGGCGACATCGACCTCGATCTCATCACCGCTCTGCACCAGCGCCAAAGGACCGCCGACAAAGCTCTCCGGCGCGACATGCAAGATGCAGGCGCCGTAGCTTGTGCCGCTCATGCGCGCGTCGGAGATGCGCAGCATGTCGCGCACGCCGGCTTTGAGAAGTTTTTTCGGGATCGGCAGCTGGCCCCATTCCGGCATGCCCGGCCCGCCTTTCGGCCCGCCGTTCTTGAGCACCAGCACGTGATCGGGAGTGACATCGAGATCGTCGCGATCGACCTCGCGCGCCATGTGGTCGTAATTCTCAAATGCAATCGCTTTGCCGCGATGGCGCAACAATCGCTTCTCCGCGGCGGCAGGTTTCATCACGCAGCAGCGCGGCGCCAGATTGCCGGTGAGCACGGCGGTCGCGCCTTCCGGGTAAAGTGGATCTTTCAAGGAATGAATGACATCGGGCAGATGCACTTTACTGCCGGCGATCGCGTCGGCGAGCGTGCGTCCGGCAACCGTGATGCAGGACAGATCGAGCAGATCGGCCATCTGCGCCATCAGCGCGCGCAAGCCGCCGGCATAGAAGAAATCCTCCATCAAATATTTGCCTGACGGCGTGATATTGGCGATGACCGGCACTTGCCGGGAAATCTCGTCGAACCGCGCCATGTCGAGCGCGATGCCGGCGCGGCGCGCCATGGCGATGACATGGATGATCGCGTTGGTCGAACCGCCGAGCGCCATATGCACACGGATTGCATTATCGAATGCCGCGGCGTTGAGAATTTTGTCCGGCGTCAAATCCTCCCACACCATTTCGACGGCGCGGCGGCCCGCGGCGGCGCACATGCGCGGATGATTGGAATCCGGCGCCGGAATCGACGAAGCGCCCGGCAGCGCCAGCCCGAGCGCTTCGGCGATCGCCATCATGGTCGCAGCCGTGCCCATCACCATGCAGGTGCCGAACGAGCGCGAAATGCCGCCTTCGATCTCGTTCCACTCGTCGTCGCCGATGCGGCCGGCGCGCTTCTCGTCCCAGTATTTCCACGCGTCGGAGCCAGAGCCGAGAACATTGCCGCGCCAATTGCCGCGCAGCATCGGGCCGGCCGGCACGTAGATTGCGGGAATGCCCATGCTGATCGCGCCCATGATCAAGCCGGGCGTGGTCTTGTCGCAGCCGCCCATCAGCACAGCGCCGTCGATCGGATGGCTGCGCAACAGCTCTTCGCATTCCATCGCCAGGAAATTGCGGTACAGCATGGTGGAAGGTTTGACGAACGGTTCGGCGAGCGACATCGCCGGCAGTTCGATCGGGAAACCGCCGGCCTGATAAACGCCGCGTTTGACGTCGTCGGCGCGATCGCGCAAATGGCCGTGGCAGGCGTTGATGTCGCTCCACGTATTGACGATGCCGATGACCGGCTTGCCGTCCCAATCGGCGCGGTCGTAGCCGAACTGGCGCAGCCGCGAACGATGGCCGAACGAGCGCAAATCGTTGCGGCCGAGCCAGCGATAGGAGCGCAACTCTTCGGGCGATTTTGTTTTGCGGGAAGTCATGTCAGTCCGGTACCGATTTATTCCGCCGTCGCGCCGGTGGCCTGCACCACCTTGGCCCATTTTGCCGTTTCTTCGGCGATGACTTTGCCGAAATCTTCCGGCGTGCCGGGAATCAAAATGCCGCCGAACTCGGCGAATTTCGCCTGCATGCCCGGATCGGCGAGCGCGTTGTTCACTTCGCGATTGAGCTTGTCGATGATGGCGCGCGGCGTGCCCTTCGGCACCGCCATGCCGAACCAGGCGCTGGCTTCGTAGCCGGGCACGGTCGCGGCCACGGTCGGCACGCCCGGCAGGGCCTTTGACGGCACCGACGTCGTAACCGCAAGCGCGCGCAGCCGTCCGCCCTGAATGTGCCCGATCGACGACGGCAAATTATCGAACATCACCTGCACCTGGTTGCCGAGCAGATCGGTCAGCGCCGGCGCCGAGCCGCGATACGGCACGTGCACAAGCTCGACTCCCGTCATCATCATGAACAAGGCGCCGGATAAATGCACCGAGGTGCCGATGCCCGAAGAGCCGAGATTGACCTTGCCGGGATTGGCCTTGGCGTAATCGATGAATTCCTTGACCGTCTGCGCCGGCACGTTCGGATTGACTTCCATGACATTCGGTACGCGGATGAAACCGGCGACCGGGGTCATGTCGCGGATGAAATCGAATGGCAGGTTCTTGTAGAGACTGGCGTTGATCGCATTCGCCGGGTTGACCAGAAATACCATGTAGCCGTCGGGCGGCGCGTGGGCCGCGATCTCGGTGGCAAGATTGTTGCCGGCGCCGGGCTTATTCTCGACCGCGAATTGCTGGTGCAGATGTTCGGAGAGGTATTGTCCGATCAAGCGTGCGCAAATGTCGGTCGATCCGCCGGGTGGATAACCGACCAGCCAGCGCACCGGATGATTTGGATAATCGTCCTCGGCGGCGCGCGCCACGGTCGTGACCGCGACCGCCGCACAGGCAACAACCAGCGCGGCAATTCCCCGGCTTAAGGCTTTCATTCCAATCTCCTTGGTCGTTTTTTCGTAACCGATTTTACCGGCCGCGATTTTACAGGCCGAACCGAAGCCTACGCGGCCACGGCGATGTCACACAAGTGATCGATCTCACACAAGTGATCGATATGGTGGCGATCTCGGCGGCGCACCGCCTTGTCGGCCTTGTTCGAGGCCGCTAGTTTCACCGCCTTCGCAAATCTCCAAAAAGACATTCGAGGGTAATTGCCATGATCGACCTTTATGCGTTGACCAGTCCGAACGTCCAGAAAATCTACATCATGCTCGAAGAGACGAAGTTGCCCTATAAGGAGCATTTCGTCGATGTATGGAAGGGTGAGCAGTACAATCCAGATTTCATCAAGATCAATCCGAACTCAAAAATTCCGACAATCGTCGACCATGAAGGCCCGGGCGGCAAGCCTTACGCCGTGTTCGAATCCGGCGCGATCCTGCTGTATCTCGCCGAGAAGACCGGAAAATTCCTGCCGAAGGACATGGCGAAGAAATACGAAGCGCTGCAATGGCTGATGTTTCAGCTTAGCGGCGTCGGGCCTATGTTCGGCCAATTCACGCACTTTAAGCTGTTCGCGCCGAAAGACAGCGCCTACTCGATGTCGCGCTACCAGACCGAGGTGAAGCGGCTTTACGAAGTGATGGAAAAGCGGCTGGCGCAGTCGCCCTATCTCGGCGGCGACGAATATACGATCGCCGACATCGCCACGTTTCCATGGACGCGCAACCACGACATGCAAGGCGTCAATTGGGAGGACCATCCCAATCTGGCGCGCTGGTCCAAAGCCATCGACGAGCGGTCCGCGGTGAAGGCGGCGCTGGCCAAGATCGCCGTCATCAAATCGAACCGCGACACCGCGACCGACGATCAGAAGGACCGCTTCTTCAATCGCGGCCGCTACGCGCGGGCGTGAGCAAGCTTCCCTCTCCCCCTGCGGGAGAGGGTGAATGTCGCTGCGCGCGGGAAACGTTCAACCGCTTGACGCGGCCGCCGCTTGGCGCCGGCGCGAACGCGCGCTCAACACCTCGGAGCGATGATCGAGCCGCAAGGTCAGGCAGCAGGCCGATCCGCCGCTGCGCAAGAACGCCTGCAGCGGGGTCTGCACGACCGTGTAGCCGCGTTCGTGCAGCGCCGATCGCAGCGATTTGCTGCAGCTCGAAAGCACGATCGTGTTGTGAACGCACACGGCGTTGGCGGCGAAACGTTCGGCGTCGGCGCGATCGAGCGCAATGCGATGTTCCGGCGCGACATGGGCGTCGATCGCCGCCTGCGCGGCGGCCGTGAACGCCATCGGATAGTACATCAGGCTGCCACAGGGCAGCACGCAGAACGCCGTATCGAGATGATAAAACCGCGACTGCGCCAGCGGCAGCGCGAGAACGGGCCGGCCGAGTTGCTGCGTCAGGAAGGAAGCGGCCGAAGCATCCGAGCGAAAGCCGCAGCCCAGCCAGAACAGGCGCCGCCGCGCATCCCAAATGCAGTCGCCTGCACCTTCCAGGATGACTCCCGCCGGCAACCGGCAGACATCGTCGATCACGCCGCAGTCGCGCAGTGCGGCAAAAACTGCAGCAAATATCGCTTCTTCTTTCTGCCGTTCGGGATAGCGGAACCGCGACAGCACGACCTTGCGGTCGAGCACCACGGCGGCATTGGCGGTAAAAACCAGATCAGGAAGATCGGGCGCGGGCTCGATCGTCTCCAGCAGCGCGCCTGCGGCGGCCAGCGCATCGCGCAAGCCAGCCCATTGGCGCTGCGCCTCGCCATGCAAATTGCCGCCGCGATCGGCCCAGGACTGCGGGTCCATCCACGGATTGATGCTGTAGGTCACGGCGAAATGGCGCGGCGGGCACATCAGCAGATGCGGCCGTCCGCTTGTTGCGGCGCGCGGCGCGTGGATGTTCATTGCTTGATTGATTGTTCCCCTCGACGGAAGAATCGGTGCCGCTCGATTCCGAGACGCGCCATATCACGTCGCCGACCGCAAGTCCGCCAATTTCATGCCGGAACTCAACGGAATTTTCACCCCTCCACCTTCTCCATCATCGCCCGCATGAAGCGTACCGCGTCGGGTCCTTTCAATGCGCTCGCCCACAGGTCGCGCGCCATCTTCTCGTGCAAAGCCAGCGCCTCCGGCGCCGAAGTGATCATGGCGACGCCGACGCGGATATTGGGCTCCTCGCCGAGCCGGAACGGGCTCAGCGTCAAAATCCGCCGGTCGGGCTGACGGAAAATCTGGAAGCTCGTGTGCGGCAGCGTATCGAGCACGATGCCGATCTGCACGCCGATCGGCTCGTCTGCCATCAGCGCGGTGAAGTGTTCGGCCTCGGCGCGGGCGAGGCGGCGGCGTTCGCGGCGCACCGCTTCGGGCAGATCGAGCCGGCCGACCATGCCGTTACGCAAGAAGCGCTGCATTTCGCCGGCCGCGATCAGATTGACGATGGCGGGACGCCGCCGGCGATAAGTCTCCTTGCGCTGGCGCAGCACGGTCATCAGCTCGTCGATTTGCGCAAAGGGCTTGGTATTTTTGGCCTTGGTGTTTTTTGCAACCGTGTCGGGGACGGATTCGCGCAACACCGCGCCGAGCGCGCCGTCGAAACCGTCGGACGCGAGCACATAGGAGATCGGGCCGGCAAGCACGATGATGTGCTCGGCGCTCTCCTCGATCTGCCGCATGCGCTCGAAATAGCTGACTGCGGAAGCGATGTACTCGACGCCGACCCCGAGCAGTGTCGGCACTGAGACCTGGAGCAA
>CATPBC010000289.1 GCA_955652195.1 uncultured Xanthobacteraceae bacterium
ATATTGCTGTCCCCATCCGGCGCCGAATGTTTCCGTCGGCCATTCTTGATAACCGATTCTATGACGCAACGAGGGCGGCATTTTGTGCCGCCCTCGCCTAATTGGCCTTGACCTGCGACGCGAAATACCGCGCCGACGCTACTTGTTGATTGTGCCGGCAGCGGCGCTGCAAACAACCTCGTCCTGCGAACCAGTGCCGCCCGAGCAGCCGAGCGCCCCGATGATTTTGCCGCCCTCGATCAATGGAATGCCGCCGCGCGAGGCGATTACATCGTCCAGCGTCAAAATGTAGTTGAAGCCGAACTTCTGCACCGCATCTTCGAACGCATGCGTCGGGCGGCGATAGCGAGCGGCCGTCCGGGCCTTGTGCTGGGAAATCGCGATCGAGGCAAGTTGCGCCCCGTCCATGCGCGCGAATGTAACCAGATCGCCGTTGGGATCGACTACGGTAATGTTCAATGCCCAGCCGCGCTTGTTGGCTTCGGCGACCGCCGCCTGAATCGCCGCTTGCGCCCGCTCCAACGTGATTGGCGTCCCGTACGGGGTCGCAAACGGCATTTTGTCGGGAACGGCATTTAGATCGGGTGCTGCAGGCGCGGCAGCCGGCGCTGGCTGCTGCTGGGCATAGGCGGCGCCGGCCGCGAGCACGCCGGCAGCGAGCGCAATTGCTGTGAACATACGCAACGTCATGGAAGTCCCTCCCTTAATGGCAGCATTGCTTGCGCTGCCCATCGTCATCTTAGCATTTTCATTTCAGGGAGATACAGCCGCCCTCGTTCGGCCAGCGATGCTGGTCGCGAAGCTCGAGTTCGGCGCGCGAAACGTTTTGTCAACTATGGATGCAAAAATTTCAATTCGCAGCGACGCCACCGACGGACGGCAATCTCAATGCGCCTGCACGTCGCTCAAAAAAACGAACGGCCTTAGCCCGAGGGAGAGGGACTAAGGCCGTTCTCATGTCGGTTGGCGCCCCATCAAAATGCCCCACCCCGACACTGCCGCCATGATGCCAAGCTGAAGTTGACCGATGGTTGACGCGCCGCCCGGCGACCCTCTGCGAACCCAGTTCACGGCCCCGCGCCTAAGCGGATGGTAAACGTTGTCTTTAGATTGTTGTTCTGACCGATTGCGCGCTGCCCGCCATCCATTATCGCGATGATCGCGGCTGCAAATGCCAGGCCTTGTTAGTGGGTTGGCGGCGCACGGGATAGGTTCTTGGCCGCAAGATCAGCAAGATAGCGACGCCAATTGTCCTCGCGATTGCGGCCGAGCTCGAACAGATAATCCCAGCTGAAAATCCCGGTCGAGTGCATATCGTCGAAGACGAGCCGCACCGCATAATTGCCGACCGGGTGCACTTCCAAAATTTCTACATTCTGCTTTCCGCCAACGGTTCGCCGCTCGCTCGGCGAATGGCCCTGAACCTCAGCGCTGGGACTGCACACACGCAAATATTCGGCCGCAAGATCGAAAGTTTCTCCGTCGTCAAACGCCACGGTCAAAGTCTTGCGATCCTTGCGCAGGCGCAATTCCGTCGGCCAAGGATTGGCCGAGGGATTGGCGGGAGAATCGGCGGAAGAATTCATCGTCCTTCGTCGCTCAGGGAGAGGCTGCTACTTCGCCATCGGCACAGATGCGAAGCGGCATAGGATTAGTCCAGCGTGATGTGGCCATCGTCGATGACCTTTTTCCATTTCTCGTATTCGGATTTGGTGAAGGCGGCGCCCTCGGCGAGCGCCGTGCCGCGCGGCGTCAGGCCGAAAGTCGCGAATGAGGCCTTAAGCTGCTCATCCTTGAGCGCTTTGGCGATGCCAGCATTGAGCTTAGCAAGCACTTCGGGCGGCACCGTAGCCGGCGTATAGACGCCGAGCCAGAGATCGACGACGTAGCCAGGGAGTCCCGCCTCTGAGACGGTCGGCAGATCCGGATAGACCGGCGAGCGCTCGCTTCCGGTGGTAGCGAGCGCGATGACGCTGCCCTTACTGGTGAATGGCAGCGCGCCGGCAATGCTAGAAAACAGCATTTGTACTTTGCCGCCGACCAGATCGACGTAAGACGGGCCGACGCCCTTATAGGGCACATGCACAGCGTCGATGCCACTGCGCAGCGCCCACATGGCGGCGGCAAGGTGCGGTGTCGTACCGACGCCGGCGGAGGCATAGTTGAGTTTGCCGGGATTGGCTTTGCCATAGGCGACGAGTTCGGCATAGGTCTTGATGCCAAGTTGCGGCGCAACCACGAGAACTTCGGGAGAGGAATTGACGACCGAAACCGTCACCAGGTCCTTGAAAATGTCGTACGGCATGGACTTCTGCAGCGTCGGATTGATGACGATTGCAGGATCCATGATCACCAGATCGTAGCCGTCCGGCGCCGAACGTGCGACGTATTCGACCCCGACGATGCCGCCCGCGCCAGGACGGTTTTCCGCCACGACCGGCTGTCCCAGAACATCACCGAGCTTTTGCGCCAGCACGCGGCCGGCAAAATCGACGATGCCGCCCGGTGCATAGGGCATGATCAAGTGGATAGGCCGCGACGGAAAGGGTGTCTCGGCGCGCGCGGGCGCAGCAAGCGGCAACAGCAATGTGGCCCACAGCAGCAGGCGCAACGCACATTTCAACCGAGTCATTAGCTTCTCCTCACGCGGAAGCGAGTTTGCTCTCCCAGATGGAAAGCGTCAAAAGTTTATCCTGTCGCACCTTTTGATCCGATCCTGGCGTTGCGGATCAGCTCGACAAGCCTGGGCGGCGTGATCGGCATCTGCGCGATCCGCACATCGAACGGCGAAAGCGCGTCCTCGATCGCCGATGCGATCGCCGCGGCGGCCGGAATGACACCGACTTCGCCGACGCCTTTGACGCCGAGTGGATTATGCGGCGACGGCGATTCCTTATAGAGCGTTTCCAGTTTCGGTATGTCCCTCGCGCCCGGTATAAGATAATCGGCAAAGGTCGTGGTGATGGGCTGACCGGCCTCGTCATAGCCCATCCATTCAAACATTGCATTGCCGATGCCGTGCGCGATGCCGCCGTGGACCTGGCCTTCGACGATCATCGGATTGATGCGGCGGCCGGTATCTTGCATCGCGACATACCGCAAAATGCGCACGCCGCCGGTTTCAATGTCAACTTCCACTTCAACGACATGGCAAGCGTTGGAATAAGCCAGCTGATCGACGCGAAAGGTCGCGCTGGCTTCTAGTCCCGGCTCGATGTCCTTGGGAAAAGGATAACCCGGCGCGCCCTTAAGCACGCGCGCCAATTCGCCAAGCTTGACCGCAAGCTGCGGCGCACCGACGACGCGGACTTCGCCGTTGACGATTTCAAGGTCCTCTTCCGCCGCTTCCAGCATGTGGCTAGCGAGCTTGCGCGCTTTGTCAGCGACGGCGCCCGCCGCAATCTTCACCGACGAGCCGGCCGTGACTGTCTGCCGGCTGGCAAAGCCGCCGAGGCCGAGCGGCGCCGCTGCGGTGTCGCCGGCAATTACGGTGACATCCTGCGCGCGCACTCCGAATGCGTCGGCGCAGATCTGCGCCAACGCGGTGCAAAGCCCCTGCCCCATTGGCGCAGCGCCGGTCGATACGGTGATCTGGCCTGTCGGCAACACCCGGACATTGCCGAATTCGAAAGGCCCGCGCCCGGTGCCCTTCATGCCGTGCGCCAAGCCGATGCCAAGATAGCGGCCTTCGGCGCGCGCGGCGGCTTGACGGTGCGGAAAGTCCTGCCACTGCGCGGCGCGGAGAATTTCAGCCTGGCAGCCGGGATAATCGCCACTGTCATATTGCACCTGCTCGCCGGAACGGGCCTTCAGCGGTTTTAAATACGGCATCTTCTCCGCGGGGATGAGATTGCGGCGGCGCAATTCGGCGCGATCGAGCTTGAGCGTTCGCGCCAATCCATCCATCAGGCGTTCCATCGCGAAGGCGGCTTGCGGGTAGCCGGCGCCGCGCACCGACGAAACCGGCGCTTTGTTGGTGTGTACCGCGGCCACTTCAATCGCCAGCGCCGGCACAATATACGGGCCGGTGAGCGTGGTCGCAGAATTGTACGGAATGTTCACGTCTTGCAGCGCATAGGCGCCGATATCGTGAATAAGCCGGCCGCGCACGCCGCGCACACGCCCGTCGCCGTCACCGGCAAGCTCGATCGACCAGTACTGGTCGCGCTCCTGCGCCGCATTGGTAAAATGTTCGCGGCGATCCTCGATCCATTTGATCGAGCGACGGAGCAGCATCGCGGCGGCAACCACCGCGACGTCCTCGGGATAGACGCACAGCTTCGGCCCAAAACCGCCGCCGACATCGGGAACGGCCACGCGAAGCCGGCTCTCGTCGAGCGCGATATAGTCGGCGAAAGCGGTGCCAAGATCATGCGGCTTCTGCGTCGAAGCCCAAACGACCGTCTCGCGATCAAAGATCTCAGCAAGAATGCCGCGGCCTTCCATGGAATGGCCGGCGCCGCGATGAACCCACAGCTCATCGCGCACGATATGCGCGGCTTTCGCGAAGGCCGCTTCGATGTCGCCATAGCCGACCGTGTAGGAGATGACCCGGTTCGAGGCGAGTTCGCGGCGTACTGGCGGCGCGCGTTCGTTGCGGCAATCGATTGCCGGCGCGATCACCTCGTAATCGACCTCAACCAGCGCGGCTGCGTCTTCGGCGACATAGCGGTCGCCGGCCACCACAATGGCTACCGGCTCGCCAACAAAGGAGACTTCACCATCGGCGAGCGCGAACGGCCAACTCTGGCGAAGATTGGTGCCGGAATTGGAGACGCGGTTCATGCGGCGTTGCTTCAGTACGCCGGCGAGATCATCGAGCGTGAGCACCGCGACGACACCCGGCACTGCGCGTGCTGCGCTGATGTCGATGCCACGGATCAAGGCGTGAGGGTGCGGACTGCGCACGAAAGCGGCGACCGCAACGCCCGCTGCAGGAAAATCATCGACAAAGCGCCCCTTGCCCGTCACCAGCGCATGGTCTTCCAGGCGGAGAACGCGGGCTCCGATCGCGCTCACTGGCCGGCGCTCGATATCGCTTTGGCCGCGCGCGCGAGGACATCTTTGGGCGTGGCGTAGACTTCGGCAAGCAGGGCGTCGATCGTTGACGCGGTCACAGGATGGATTTCGAAGTTGAGCTTCTGCGCCTCACCAAGGAAACCGGCGTCACGCATGGTGGCATCGAAAGCCGCGATCAATGCCGTCTTGCGGTCTGCCGGAATATCGGGCGGCGCAGCAAAGGGCCGCGCCATGGCTTGGCTCGCCAACAGTAGTTTAATGATCTGCAGCTGTTCCGGGTTCTTCACCAGATCGGTCGCCAACGGCACCGCGGCAATCTCCGGTTCTTTCTTGAGCGCCGCTTGCACGATGATATTCGCCGAATGGCTTGTCAGCCATTCCGCGTGACGGGTCTTGATCGTGCTCCATGACAAGCCGCATAGACCGTCGACTTCGCCGCGCTCCATCGCCAACACGACGTCATTGGTTCCCGGATAGCCGCTGACAAGCTGCACCTTGGCGCCGAAGACATTTTTATAGAGCAGCGCCCAAATGTCGGGATCGGCATCCGCGCCCAAGCCGCCGAGCTTGGAGGGTTTGCTGAGAAAGTCGTCCCATGTCTTGATCGGAGAAGAATTCCACGTGACGCAGGTGGTATCGTCGTCAGTGACGCTGCCGAGCCAAGTGAACTTTCGGCTATCGAATTCAGCTTGGCCGAGCAGCGGGGCTACTCCCATGCTGCGTGAAAAAATGCCCAGCACCGCGCCGTCTTTCGGCGCCACGGAAAACATGTAATTGGCGGCGCGCAAGCTGCCGGCGCCGGTCATTTGCTGCGGCACGATCGAAGGCTCGCCCGGAATGTGCTTGCCGATATAGCGCGCCACTAGCCGCGCATAGGCATCATAGCCGCCGCCGACGCTGTAGCCGATGATCAGCGAGATGCTGCGATTCTTGTAAAAGTCGGCGACACTGTCCGCCGCGGCCGCGGCCGTGAACGCGGCGAGCGCCGCGAATATCAGGAGCGATTTTCGGCCAAAGCAACACGCCTGCATGGTTTGCGGGTCCCTCATCGTCTCACCAATCACCTAGACCCGACTGACAGCGACCAAATCCGGCGCGCCGATTCTGTCCCAAATCCAGCGCGCGCAGTCGAGCAACCGATCATCCTCGTAGCGCGGTGTGATTAATTGTATGCCGACCTGCTATTCGTTCTGACGTCTATGCGTCGGTAGCGTCA
>CATPBC010000290.1 GCA_955652195.1 uncultured Xanthobacteraceae bacterium
CCCGTGACCACGCCGCCGATATCGTCGGCATCGATCGCGACCGCGGTTTGCGCCTCGAGCGGTGGTGAGATCGCAAGCAAACATCCGGCAGCGGCCAATCCCGCCACGAAACACGATATGCGCCGCATCTGAACTCCTCCTTGGCACTCCTGCTTAGTAGTCCTTCTTCGAGCAACCGATCTTCTTTAGATCGACGCTCATGCCAGTTCAAACGGCGCTCAACGCTACCTTCACGCGATCCGGCGTGAACGGGACGGTGCGCAGCCGCGCTCCGGTCGCATCGAACACGGCATTGGCCAGCGCCGCGCCGACCGGTGAACAGGCGGCCTCGCCCGCGCCGAGCGGTGGTTGCGTCGGCCGGTCGATGAGGACGATATCGAGCTTGGGAACGTCCGGAAAACGCAGGATCGGATAGCTGCTCCAATCGACACTCGTCACCCGCGAGCGATCGAATTGCACTTCCTCCATCAGCACGCGGCTGAGCGTTTGCAGGATGCTGCCTTCGACCTGCGCGCGTACCCCGTCAGGGTTTATGATCTGTCCACAGTCGTGCGCGCAAGCAACCCGTTCGACTCTGATACGGCCGCTCCCTCGCTCGACCGCAACCTCCATTCCCATCGCCACATAACTCTCGCTGTGCTTGTAGTGAACATAGGCAAAGCCGCGGCCACGCATGACCGGCGCACTCTTGTTTGCGCCAGATGAGGGCCGCGATTGCCAATTCATCAGCGCTGCCGCACGCCTGATCGCCTCGATGCCGCGCGGATCGGCCAGTCCGCTTAGCCGGAATTCGATCGGGTCGAGCCCGGCCGCCGCCGCCAGTTCGTCGGTGAAACTTTCGACAGCGAAGCAATTGGCTGGTTTGCCTGGCGAGCGGATTGGCGCCGGGCGCAGCGGCGCATCTTTGAGCCAATGGACCAGCACCTGCACATTGTCGGCCGTATAGGGTGGATCGGCATTCTGCGAGATCAATCCGGGTTGCAGGCCGCGCACGTTGTCTAGCCCGGCGGCGGCGGGACCGAGCAGCGGAATATCCGGCAATCCCCGCGTCGTTTGCGGCAGCCACATCTCGGTGCGCCAGGCGAGGATGCGTCCAGCCGGATCGACCGCGCCGGAAATGTCGAGCAGCTGCGGCGGACCTTTGGGGTCCCAGCCGTGCTCATCCTGCCGCGACCATTGCACGCGCACCGGGCGGCCGACGGCGCGCGAGACGATCGCCGCATCGGCGGCCGCGTCTTCATGGCCGTTCATGCCGTAGCACCCGGCGCCGTCGAGATAGATGAGCCGCACTTTTTCCTCGGGCAGCCCAAGGAAGCGCGCGAACGTTTTGCGATTGCCGTGCGTACCCTGCGAGGCGGTCCACACCGTGGCCGCATCGCTGCGCACATCGGCGACCGCGCAGGACGGGCCAATCGAACCGTGGCTTTGCATCGGCCAGAAATAACTGGCGCTGCGGCTCACCGCGCCACTCTGCGCGCTTGGACCTTGCTGTCCGCGGGTCACCAGCACCTCGTCGGTCACTTCGGGATCGGCACGCAAAGTGGCGATCAGCTTGTCCTGCGCCGGAAGGCCGGACCACTCGCTCCATTGTGCGCGTAACGCGCGGGCCGCGCGCACTGCGGTCCATTCGTCATCGGCAATCACCGCCAGAAAATCCTTGAGCCGCACTACGTTCGCGCCGGAAAGATGCTTGATTGAAGCTTCGTCGACACCGATGAGCTTGGCGCCGATGGCCGGCGGCCGGATCACGCGTGCATGCACCATCCCCGGCGCGCTGAAATCCTGCATATAGGTAAAGCCGCCGGTGCACTTGGCCGGTACATCGGGCCGCGGCAAGGGCTTGCCGACCAAAGTATAAGTCGCGGGATCTTTAAGCGGCGCCTTGGGATTGAGTTTGATTTTGAAATTGCGTCCGCCGATCAGCTCGGCGAACTTGATCCCGGCGCCGCCATTGTTGGGTCTAACCTCGCCGTCTTTGGCAACGAGATCGTCAGGCGCCGCATTGAGGCGTTGCGCGGCAAGTTCGATCAGCGCTTGGCGCGCCGTCGCCGCAGCGCGCCTTAACTGCATGCCGCCGCGCTGAATGCCATTCGAGCCGGAGGTTCGTCCCTGATCGGGCGTGAGCGTGGTATCGCCTTCGATATATTTGATCATGTCGATGCCGATGCCGAGCTCCTCGCCGGCAATCTGGCGCATCGCTATGCGCAGGCCCTGACCGAGATCGACTTTGCCGCAGAACACCGTCACGGTCCCATCGCCATTCACAGCGAGGAAGGAGTCGACTTCGTTGGGGTCTACCGGCCGCGGTCCAGCATCGCCGGTGGCGGCGCGCGCTCGGGTTGGCACACCGGCGAGGGCAAAGCCGACCATGAGCGCGCCGCCTTGAACGATTGCGCGGCGAGTGGGTCCGTCAGCCAATCGATGCTGTGTGAGCGGTACCGTCATGTCAGCCTCCCTGTCCCGAGGCGGCCATCACCGCGCGTATGACCCGCACATGGGTCCCACAGCGACAAAGATTGCCCTCGAGCGAGGCGCGGATGTCGTCCTCAGTCGGCTTGGGTTTTTCGGCGAGCAGCGCGACCGCGCTGATGATCATCCCGCTGGTGCAGTAGCCGCATTGCGGCACCTGCTCTTTGATGAAAGCGGCCTGCACCGGATGCGGCGCCGCCATCGATCCGAGCCCTTCCAAGGTGACGACCGACTTGCCTTGCGTATCCGCAATCGTCGTCAGGCAGGATCGCGTCGGGCGCCTGTCGACCAGCACGCTGCAAGCACCGCATTGGCCCAGCCCGCACCCGAACTTGGTGGCGGTGAGGCCGACACTGCGCAAGCCATAGAGCAGCGGCTGGTCGGGGTCCGATGAGTCGATCGCGCGTTCGACGCCGTTGATACGCAGCCGGTATGTGGTCATGAACCCACCTCGTCTGGACTCAGCATTCTAAGCAGAGATGACGACGCTGCGTAATGTCCCTGGGGCAAACGAGAACTGCGTTTCGAGCAAGTGGGGTAATCAGCCCAATCGTCGCCAGGCAGACGCGACCGTCCACGCCGGCTTAGAGATCAAGCGCATCAATTGTTGAGGACCGAAACGTCCTTCGGCGACCGCGGGCCCGGCAGCGACTCCACGAATGCATAAATGTCGGCGATGTCTTTGTCCGACAGCACCGCCTCGGAATAGGCCGGCATATTGTCCGACGGATCGCGGATTTGCCCTTTGAAGCCGTCGAAGGGAAGGGCGGTGTGGGCGACGATCGGCGCCGGGCCGGTATAGGCGCCGCCTTGCCCGGCGCGGCCGTGGCACGTGAAGCAGCCGACCGCGAGATAGATCCGCTTGCCGTTGCCGGCATCGCCATGTGGCGCGTCTTGTGCCTGCGCGGTCACGAATGTGGCCGCGCCGAACATGCTGACGGCAAAAGCTGCGAGGCCGATGCGGTTGAAGGGGTTCATCGCAAAAACTCCTCAACGCGGATCGGTGACGACGTCGACCACGGCCGGCGCGCCGGATTTGACGACGGCGACGGCGCGCGCGAGTGCGGGCGCAAGGTCCTTCGGGTCGGTGATCGGACCCTCCCCGTGAGCGCCCATGCCGCGCGCGACGGTGGCATAGTCGATATTCGGATCCTTGATCGTCGTGCCGATATCCATCCGCTCGACGCCGCGGCCGTGCCGCGCCGCCATCGCGGTGAGATACATATATTCCTGGTGATAGGCGCGATTGTTGTGCACGACATAAAGGATCGGAATCTTGTGGTGAGCCGCCGTCCACAGCGCGCCGGGGTTGAACATGAAGTCGCCGTCGCCGCCGAAGGCGACCGTGAAGCGACCGTGCTTCTTGTTGGCGAGCGCCGCGCCGAGCGAAGCCGGCAGATTATAGCCGACGCCGCTGCCGCCACTGAGGCCGTTCCATTGCTTGGACTTTTTGAAGTCCCACAGCCGGTGCGGCCAAGTCAGGCGGATTGCGGTGCCGACCAGCGACCAGTCTTCATCCTTGATCTGGTTGTATACCTCGGCGCACATGCGCGCCGTCGTGATCGGGCTGGAATCCCAGCCGATGGTCGCATCGGTCTTTGACTGCTCGACCATCGCCATGTGCAGCTTGCCGAGCTTTTGGCCGCGCGCCTCGAAAGCACTCTTGCGATTATCGTCGATGAGGCGCTTCACCGCTTCGGTCAGCGCCGGCAGCGAAGTTTCGCCATCGCCGGCAATGTTGAGATCGACGTCCTGCCAACGGCCGAAGTCCTGGTAGTTGGATTTCAGGAACAGATCGCGCACGCCAAGCGTGATGATTTTTGCTTCCGGCTTGGTCGACGGCCGCGACTGCCGGACGATACGGTCGCTGAAATGCGTCAACGTACCCCACAGGTCATTCATCTCGATTGCAAGAATGACGTCAGACTGGGCGATGAGGCTTCTGCGGAAGCTCTGATTCAACGGGTGGCGCGACGGGAAATTCATGCGGCCGACATTGTCGATGACGCCGCATTGCAGTGTTTCGGCAAGAGCAACGAGATTCGCCATACCGGCCGGCGTACGCGCCACGCGATCGCAAATGATCAGCGGGTTTTGCGCCTCGACCAAAAGCTTGGCCGCTGCGGCGAGCGCGCCGGAATCGCCCTGCGGCGGAATCACCGGCTCGAATTTGGGAATGCGCAGGCTCTTGGCATTGGCGATCGGATTTTCCTGCAGCTCGGCGTCAAGCGCGAGGAAGACCGGCCCCATCGGCGGCGTGGTGGCGACCCGGTAGGCGCGCGCCGCGGATTCGGCGAAGTGCTGCAATGAGGCGGGTTGATCGTCCCACTTGGTGAATTCGCGCACCAGGTGACCGATATCGACGCCGGAATGCGGCCATTCCGCGCCTGGTGCGCGCTTGTCCGCCTCCATGATGTTGCCGCCCATGACAACAATCGGCACGCGGTCGCACCAGGCGTTGTAGATCGCCATGGCGGCGTGCTGCAGGCCGACGACGCCGTGACACGCCATCGCCATCGGCTTGCCTTCGATCTTGGCGTAGCCTTGCGCCATATGGACGGCGATGTCCTCGTGCACGCAGGTAATGATTTCCGGCTTGTTGTTGCCGTGATTGACGACCGCTTCGTGCAGGCCGCGGTAGCTCGACGCGCAATTGATCGCCAGATATTCGATGCCGAGCGAATTGAGCACATCGACCATGAAATCGCCGCCGCTCGAGGTCTGATTTACCGGGTCGTTCGCCGGCGGCATCGTCTCGGCGGCCACCTGTAGCGGGCCCGGAATTGTAGCCTTCAAACGTTCCTGCGGAGCGGCGGGAACAGCATTGCCGGGCGCCGGCGGCACGATTGCGGCGGCCGCGCCGACCAAGCTCGCGCCTTTGAGGAAATTGCGGCGGTTGGATTCGGTGGAATGGCGGCGTTTCGGCATGAATCCTCCCTGGATGGGACAATCGCGAGATTGTTCGGCAGATTTATTCGTTGATCGAATTCTCACTCGGCCAGCGGTTCAGTCAAGCGCCGTTCGATAAGGTCAGATATCCGAACCGCGAATGTCGCGTTTCGCTACGGCGCAAGGCGGCTAAGCTGACCTACTTAAGAAGTTCGTTGTCGTCGCAAACTGGCCCGAACGGCGCATGCACCGGTTCACTCCGGTTTTATATTGGCCGTTTTGATCACCTTCGCCCACTTATCGATTTCATCGGCGATGAGTTTGCCGAAGTCGGCAGGACTCATGGAGATCGGAATGCTACCCAGGTCAGCGAGTTGCGCCAACAACTTGGGATCGGAGAGGCATGCATTGACTTCATTGTTGAGCTTATCGACGATCTCGAGCGGGGTCTTCCTGGGCGCGGCGAGGCCGAACCACGTGCTGGCTTCGTAACCGGGCACGAATTCGGCCAAGGTCGGGGTGTTCGGTAACACTTGCAAGCGTGTTGTGCTGGTCACAGCCAGAGCGCGTAGCCTGCCGGCTCTGATATAGCCGATCACCGTGGGTACTGGAGCAAATGTCACTTGCACCTGGCCACCGAGCAGATCGGGTAAATTGTTGATGCGATACGGTACGTGGACCAAATTGACGCCAGCCGCCATCTTGAACAGCTCGCCAGCGACATGGGGTGTGCTGCCGACGCCGCCCGAGGCCATGTTAAGCTTGCCGGGATTGCTCTTCGCATAGGCAATGAACTCTGCAACGGTGTTAGCCGGAACCGATGGGTTTACTGTCATGACGAGCGGTGCGCGGACGACGCTTGCGACCGGCATGGTGTCGCGGATGAAATTGAAATTCAGATTTTCAAAAAGCGTGGCATTGATGGCATTCGCTCCGGTGGCGCCAAGGAGCGTGTAACCGTCCGGCAGCGCCCTCACGACGAGTTCGGTGGCGATGTTACTCGCCGCGCCGGGACGGTTATCGACGATGACTTGCTGGCCAAGACGCTCGGACAGGCTTTGAGCAGTCAGGCGCGCGATAATGTCGGGCGTAAAACCGGCGGGAAAACCAACGATCAGGTGCACCGATCGTGTCGGATAGGCCTGTGCTCTTGCGATCCGCGGCCTGACAAGCAGGGCAATGGCGCCCGCTGCGCCATAGAGCAAACTTCGGCGGTGAAGTTTCATGGTGATGCTCCACGAACTTGAGCACCGATCCAGAACTACAGAAGTGTCCGCGAATTGATGTTGTTCAGTTGTTGATCGCCGGCATCTCCCGCTGGCAGCTCACAAGACAAATTATACCAATTTGAAAGGCCTGTAGTGATGCCTGATCCAGGGGGGCAGTCGCCAACCTCTGCGCGCACTGTGACATAGGCCACAGACCGCAATTTCGCGGCGCGCTTACCTCTCAAATTAGCCCGGCTCCGGTCCCCAACCGCCGGGCTCGTGGCCCCGAAGGCCTTTACTCCCCGGCACCCAAACCTCGGGGCCACGCAGGTTCGCGGCGACGAAGAGGGCATGGTCATGCGGTATTTAGATGAGACCGACGAAACGCCGACGAAATTCGTCAGGCTGATCGGCGACCTGTGTGGAATACTCATCTACACCGGCATTGTTGGCTTGCTGCTATACGCCGTGCTGCGTTGAGTTTGCCAAGCTGCTCACGCGAGCCGAGGCGGATTCCGGCACTGCCCCTTATTTCTTGATGCTGCACGGCCCGGCCCAGATGGCTTCGCCCTGGTGGGTAATCCTCCCCGTCCTCAAGTCGAGCGTGTTCGACGCATCGCTCCAAGTGAAAGTGATTGTGCTCGAGCCCTGGTAGGAGATCACCGGCACCGGACCGTCCGTCTCGGACGTAACTGTGTGGCTTTGGCCGTCGATGTGGGAAATGTCCGCCATTCCGTCCGTCTGAGTACAGACATAGGTGCGTGTGGCGGCGAGCGCGCTCCCGGTCATGAGCACGACGTATCCTGCAAACGTAACTATGATCGGTCTCATGATGAGTTTTCCCTTTGCCCGTCACGTTGACTAACGATGCCTGATCGCCATGATCGGCGTCTGGTCGCCGCGGGGGCGCAACACCCGCTGTGGCCGATGTGATAGAATATCACGTCGCGTGATCAACGCGGCGGATACCAAAAATAACGGAGGGGGAGCGCTAGTGAAAACGTTCATCAAAGCGACGACAACGGCTGCAAGCGCTGCGCTTGCGACCCTGCTGACGATTGGAGCTCCCTCGATGTCCGCCGCTGCGACCTTCGTTTATGTGTCAGCCGCCGAAGACGCCACGATCGACGCCTATGTCATGGATACAAAGACCGGCGCACTGACCTCAATCGGCAAGGCCGAGGCAGGCAAGACCGTGATGCCGATGGCGGTGGCGCCCAATAAGAAGTTTCTCTATGCCGTCGTTCGCTCGCAGCCGATGCGCGTACTCACCTACACGATCGACCCTAACTCCGGCATGCTGACGCAGAAGGCAACGGCCCCGCTGCCGGACAGCATGCCTTATGTCTCGACCGATCGCCGCGGCCGCTTCCTGTTCACCGCCTCCTATGGCGGCGACAAGATAGCGGTGAGCCCCATCGGGGCCGACGGGCTCGTCACGGCGGAGGCGATCCAGGTGCTGCCGACCGGCCGCAACGCGCATTCCATACTCGCCGACCGCAGCAACCGCTTCGTCTATTCGGCCAATCTCGGCGCCAACCAGGTGCTGCAATTTGCCTTCGATGCCAAAACGGGCAAGCTCACCGCACTCGATCCGCCCGCCGTAAAGCCCGAACCGGGTCATGGGCCGCGCCACCTGGCGATCTCGCGCGACAATAAATTTGTATACGTGCTCAACGAACTGTCGGGGCACGTCACGCAATATGCGATCGACGGCAGTAAAGGCACCTTGAAACTCGTCGAGTCGGCACCGTCAGTGCCGCCTGAGCTCGGAATGAAGTGGGGCCAGCCGCAAGCGCCGGTCGGCACCACGCCGGCCACAGCCGCGGCGGCACCAAAACCAGACGAGAAGCCACCGATCTGGGCGGCCGATCTGCGTCTGACCCCGAACGGGAAATTCCTTTATACGACCGAGCGCAACACCGATAAGATCGCGCTGTTTACCGTTGTGCCGGGCAGGGGCAAGCTCACTTACGTCACTAATTTTGCCACCGAGCGGCAGCCGCGCGGCATCAACATCGATCCGAGCGGGCACTATCTGGTCGCCTCGGGCGAGAAATCGGACCGGCTCTCGGTGTATCGGATCGATCAGGCGAGCGGCAAGCTTAGCGAGCCGACGCGCTTTCCGGTCGGAAAGGGCGCCAACTGGATCGAAATCGTTGAACTGAAATAAGCGAATTATAAGCGGCCACGTGCTTTGCAGCCTCAAGCAATGGGGCAACGTCGCTGCGTAGCACGCTCGAATTCCGATGGCCATGAATTTGAAGTGATAAATGGAGTTGGCAGGAAAATCCGTATTGGTCACAGGAGCCTCAAGCGGGATCGGCAAGGCAATTGCCATTGCTTTCGCCCAGAAGCATGCCCGCGTGCTCGTGCATTACGGCAAAAATAAAAGCGGTGGGCGGGAGACGCTTGATAGGGTGGAGAAATTTTCAAGCGGAAGACTCTACCAAGCCGACTTGATGGATCGCGATCAAATAAGAGCGCTATTCGAGGAAGTTAAACAGACGGACCAAACCATCGATGTTTTGGTGAACAATGCCGGCGATGCAAGGGCAGGAGACATTCAAGACGACCAAGTATGGGAGTATGAGTACAAAAATATTTTTCTTTCTGCGATGCACGTGACTGAGGAGTTTCTCGTGCTGCCTTCGTCGGGTTTGCGAAAGATCATTAACGTCACGTCGATCTATGGAAATCTCCACACTGGCGACCCGGAATACCTGCAGTATTCCGCCTTTAAAGCAGCGCTTGCCAATGTCACCGCAACACTCAACAGGACGACTGCTCCAAACGTCATCGTCAATGCGGTTGCGCCCGGCTACACCGAGACGCCGGCATGGGTGGGTGCCTCAAAGGAGAGCATGGAGACCCATGCGCGGGCCACATTGACCGGACGTTTCGTTCGGGCCGAAGAGGTCGCGCACGCGGTTATCTTTATTGCCGAAAACGATGCCTTGGTCGGACAAGTCCTCACCCTTGACGGCGGAACCACGCTGAAAGGGATGCCGTAGGCGGGTTCGCGCGTGAACCTGCTTTCAGAGGCCGAAACCGAGCGATCATGCCCGAAACTGGCGCGCTATTGGAAATCCGGCGGGTTGGCTGGGGTCTCATACACCAGGACGGTGTCGAGATTTTTTGCAATTTGCTCGGCGAGGTTTAGCCAGGCTTGGGCGATATTCAAAAGCGCGAGCTTGCGGGCGGGCTCGAGGTCGCGGGCGATCTCGATGCAACTGGCTGCATGCAGCCGATAAGACGCTATCAATGCGCTTGGACTCGACGACATCCCCACCCTCACTATGTTATTTGACACACTCTCTCATCGCTTAAACCGTTGCCCCGCGGGTTTGTTCCGCATCGCACAAATTGCAAGCCCTCGTGCCCAGCATGGGCATCAGCGCCGTTGCCGGCGATGCGGAACGCGGCTGCGGCTTCCCACTCTTCGTTATGGAACCGGAGCATGGGCCTTTGAGTTTTTGACGCGGAATCTGCTGGAATGAGGAGGGTCGCTATGGGCAGCGCCGATAATTACCGCCAGCAGGCGGATGAAGCGGCCGCGCGGGTCGATTGGTGCGAAAAGAAATTGTCGTTCGAGCGCAAGCGCCACAAAGCCCTGAATGATTTAGCCGCTAATGAGGATTGGCTTGATGGCAAGGTCAATCCGATGCCGAAGGCACGAGGTTCGGTGTCCGAAGGCTCTGCGAGTGCAACGTGACCATTTCAGTGGCGTCCAGAGTTTCGTTTAAAAGCCGCGCGGGCTCCCTCGTTACTCCCGCTGTAATTTTTGCTCTTCCAATCTTTTAGAAAGCCGCTCGATCAGTTCGGCGAACCGGTTATCGGTAACGCGCATGTGCTGCGCGCGCTCGTAATAGGCCCGCAGCCGTTCGCCAAGGTGTTCGCGAATGGCGCGGCCGTAGCTAGCTCGTTCCAGTGATTCCAAGCGTTTGGCCGCATCCACGTTCGTTTCCTCCGCATCATCAACAGGCCTGTTCTTCGATAGTTCCTTGCCGGCTCTTGCGAGTGCAGTGGAACCAATAGGCGATGCCGACAACGCCAATGATGTCTGGAGGTTGCGTGATGAACAAACTAGCGGCGCCGATCGCGCTGGCGCGAGATAAGGTTGCGCGCCGCGCCGCCGGTTCCAGGTTTCGCTACGCTAAAATTTAGGGTCAAAACTCATTATTTCCGCGAACCGCGTTGCAGCCAAAATCGCTCGCCGGGCAGGAGAAGAGCGAAGAGCGTATCGACCATACGGTCGAGCGCTTCGACGAACCCGGCGGCGATTTTCGCTGCAACCTGAAAGGACGCGGGCCTTTCGGCCGCTGGCGTCGTTGTTCGTCGCTCATGATCGTATAGATCACATCGCTCCTCACGCCTAGCCAGCGGCCGAAATGCCCAGCGTCGCGGCCGCGCAAATAATGAGTTTTGACCCTAGTTGCGGGTGCCAAATGGTCGATAATACGGATCCGGAGGCGACCCATTATAATCGTTGCCCTGCGATCGACCGAACGGAGAGACCGGGCCCTGTTGGATGCCGAACTGCACTGTCGGACCATTCGAGCCGAACGGGCGGACGCCCTGGCTGGAATTCGTGATCTGATTGTTTGGCTCAGTAAACGTATAGTTGCCGTTGGCATCGGGCCGAACGTTTTCCTGCGTGAACGCCGAGGCGGAGGGCGCGGTCAACGAAACTGCGGCCGCTGTAAATAAGCCAGCCGCCGCTAACCGAAGCTGCATCACTCGAAGCATCGTAATCCCCCTGCCAATACCCCGTGGCACCCCCGTGGCACCGATTGCAAGCTACCTGGGATCTTAAGCCTCGGGGGAGGCAATGCGACGGCGCGATTTAATCAAAGGAATCGCCGGCTCAACCGTCAGTTGGCCGCTCGCTGCGGTCGCGCAGATTGCGAAAGTTCGGCAAATCGGACTGCTGTCGCCCTTCACCCGCTCAGACACGGCTCCCTGGAACCAGGCATTACTAAAGGGACTTCGCGATCTCGGATGGATCGACGGAAAAAACATCGCATTCGAGTACCGCTATTCCGAAGGGAATAATGATCGTCTTCCTGCGCTGATCGCGGACCTCGTTCGGCTCAAGGTCGACATCATCGTCACTTCCGTTACCAACGATACTCTCGCTGCTAAAAATGCCACGACTGAAATTCCCATTGTCATGGCGGCTGCCGGCGACCCGGTCGCAACGGGGATAGTCGATAGCTTGGGACGCCCCGGCGGCAACATCACTGGGCTGTCGCAAATGAACCCAGATTTAACTGCAAAGCGGCTGGAGGTACTCAAGGAAATTGCTCCCGACATCTCGTCTATGGCGGTTCTATTGAATCCTGAGGATCCAATTTCGCTGCTCGGATGGAAAGAAATACAGCGTGCAGCGAACGGACTGGGCATCGGAGCTCAAGCAATTGAGATTAGGAGCACCAGCGATTTAGAAAAAAATTTTAGCGTAATCGCTGCTACGCATTTTAATGCTCTTGCGATGATGCCTAACCCGGTATTCGTGACGAATCTTAAATCGATTGCGGACTTTGCTATACAAAACCGGCTGCCGTCGATGTTTCACCTCCGGGAATTCGTCGATGTCGGCGGCCTGGTCTCCTATGGCGTAGACCGCGCTGACTTGTACCGCCGTGCTGCAACTTACGTCGATAAAATCCTCAAAGGCGCCAGCCCAGCCGATCTGCCGATCGAGCAGCCGACGAAATTCGATCTAGCTATCAACGTTAGAACTGCGAAAGCGCTCGGCCTGACTGTCCCGCCGTCGCTGCGCGTTTTGGCCGACGAGGTTATCGAATGAACCGCCGCGAACTCATCACGTTTGCCGGCGCTGCGGCGCTGAGTTGGCCGCTCGCAGCGCGCGCGCAGCAGCCGGCAACGCCGGTAATCGGGTTTGTCAGCGCTCTTTCTTCCCAAACTTGGGCGCGGCCCTTGGCGGCCTTTCTGAAAGGACTGGGCGAAACCGGGTTTGTTGAGGGACGCAACGTTTCGATCGAATACCGCTGGGCGGAGGGTCAAATTGATCGGCTGCCGGCTTTGGTGGCCGATCTGGTTCATCGTGAGGTGGCCGTGATTGCCGCGACCGGCACTCCGGCGGTACTGGCGGCGAAGACGGCGACCACGACCATTCCGATAGTCTTCGAAACGGCCTCCGACCCGGTCCAGCTCGGCCTCATCGCCAGCCTTAACCGGCCCGGCGGCAACGTCACGGGTGTAACCCAATTAACCGTGGGGCTAGTGCCGAAGGAGCTGGAATTGCTGCATGAGCTCCTGCCCAGGGCGCGTGTCATGGCGCTACTTGTCAATCCGACCGACCCGGCGGTTGCGGAGACCGAATCGCGAGAGGTGGAGTTGGCAGCCCGCGCGCTCGGACTGGAGCTCCATGTTCTAAACGCCA